>SKWF01000038.1 GCA_007129085.1 Balneolaceae bacterium
GGGTGAACCATTTCCTATTATTCATATTGATGGAGAACCCAAAGGAGTGCCGGAAGAAGATCTACCCGTTACACTCCCGGAAATGGATGATTTTAAAACAACAAAAACCGGTGAACCACCTCTTGCTAAAGCAAAAAACTGGATAGAAACTACAGATCCTGAAACCGGTAAAACGGCCTTGCGTGAAACCAATACGATGCCTCAGTGGGCCGGTTCATGCTGGTATTACCTCAGATATATCAGTCCGGAATTTGACGGCGGGCCGGTTGATCCGGAGGAAGAAAACTACTGGATGCCGGTAGATCTTTATGTTGGTGGATCAGAACATTCTGTGCTACACCTTCTATACGCAAGGTTTTGGCATAAAGTGCTGTATGATTGTGGAGTTGTAACAACAAAAGAGCCGTTTCAGAGACTTGTACACCAGGGGATGATTCTCGGAGAAATGGAGTACACGGCATATAAGAAAGGTGGGAAGCACATTTCTGCTGAAAAAGTGAAGGATAAGGAATCTGTAGAGATCGAACGGGTTCATGAGTCAGAAGTTGAAAAACGCGGTGAAAAATTCTACATCAAAGGGACCGATTTCCAGGTCGATTCCCGGGCACATAAAATGTCGAAATCCCGCGGTAATGTTATCAATCCTGATGATATCGTAGAAGAGTTTGGAGCCGACTCATTGCGACTATACGAAATGTTCATGGGGCCTCTTGAGCAGGTAAAACCCTGGAGTACAAAAGGGGTAGAGGGTGTAAATCGATTTTTAAATCGCGCCTGGAGACTAGTACTTGGAGATGAGAATCATGAGGCCAAACTTTCTGATAATGAGCCATCAGACGAACAACTGAAAGTACTTCATGAGGCTATTAAGAAAGTAACGGAAGATATTGACGGCCTTCAATTTAATACGGCTATATCTGCGTTGATGATTTTCGTAAACGAAGCCAATCAATGGGATAATCTACCCGTTGAAATTGCGAAACCATTTGTAAAATTACTCTCTCCGTTTGCACCTCATATCGCTGAAGAGATCTGGAGCGAGCTTGGTGAAAGCGAATCGATTGCGTACAAAGAGTGGCCGGAACTGAACGAAGAGTACCTGAAAGAGAAAGTAGTTGAATATCCTGTTCAGGTGAATGGAAAAGTTCGGGCACAGGTGAAAGTAGATGCAGATGATGCAAAAAACAAAGACGTGGTGCTCGGCAAGGCCAAAGAGCACGAAAATATTCGGAAGTACTTGGATGGCTCTACCATCATAAAAGAGATATTTGTCCCCAACCGAATTGTAAATCTTGTGGTGAAACCTAACAGTTAGTTTATCCGTTGTACATATATTTCACATATCAATAAATTTTGATACATTGATTTATGAAGAAATTTGTACTCCGGGAAGATTCATCCCAAAAGCCCGAGAATTATTCAATTCCCTATGAAGATCTGCTCAACTCCGCTCAGTACGAAGCGGTAATGCATGATGACGGCCCGGCACTGTTGATTGCCGGTGCAGGCACGGGGAAGACGCGAACGCTGATCTACCGGGTGGCACGGCTCATTGAAAGCGGCATTGATCCGTCTCAAATCTTGCTGCTCACATTTACCAGGCGCTCGGCTTCTGAAATGTTGAAGCGAGCCAGTGGAATTCTGGACGAACGATGCCGAAGAGTAAAAGGAGGGACGTTCCATCATTTCTGCAGCAAACTGCTCCACGAAAATGCTGAGAAAATCGGGTATCCCGAAAATTTTACGATTATTGATGCATCCGATGCGATGGATACCATTCATCTGTTGAGAGGACAGCTTCGCATAGAAAAAAACCGCTCTCGTTTTCCCAAGAAATCTACGCTCTATTCTATATTCAGCAGCTCTATTAATAAACAGCTCTCCATCGAAGACATTTTGGATGCTGAATATCCCCAATTTAAGCGTCATACCGAGGCTATAGAGCAGTTGAACGACAATTATCAATCGTATAAAGAGCAGAATTATGTGATGGATTTTGATGATCTTCTGGTTAAAACCCGGGAGCTTTTGCATGAGAATTCATCGGTACGTGAATTTATTTCCTCCAGATTAAAGCATGTAATGGTTGATGAATACCAGGACACCAATAAACTCCAGGCCGAGCTGACCCAACTGCTCAGTTCTGTACATCAAAATGTGATGGCCGTTGGGGATGATGCACAGAGTATCTACTCATTCCGAGGAGCCGATCATACCAACATGCTCGATTTTCCGGATCAGTTTGCCGGTACAAAGTTGATAAAGCTGGAAGAGAACTATCGATCGACCCAGAATATTTTAAACCTGGCGAACAGCGTACTTGAACAGGCGGACCAGAAGTTTGATAAAACCCTCTATACGGAAAAAGAGGAGGGAGATCTGCCGGGGCTGGTAAAATCGGCGAATATGAATGATCAGAGTCGATTTATATCACAAATGATATTAAACCTTCGCGAACAGGGGCGAGAACTTGCCGATACCGCCGTACTTTTCCGAAACGGGCGTGACTCATTTGACCTTGAGGTTGAGCTGAATAAAAAGAATATCCCGTTTATAAAATATGGCGGACAGAAGTTTACGGAGGCTGCGCATGTAAAAGATGTCTTGGCCCATCTTAGGGTGTTCATCAACCCGATGGATACCATTTCGTGGAACCGTGCGCTGATGCTGATTGATGGCATAGGGCCCAAAACGGCGCAAGAGTTATTTGAGTGGGCACAGCAAAGCAGCGAGCCATTTCATCCGGACCGGTCGCCGGCTGCCAGCGATCGTTATTTGAAGCAACTGAAAGCACTTAGCAACCTATTTGCAGATTTGAAAGCGAACAGTGGAGCGGTAACGGAACAGCTTCGATCGGTGGTAGATTATTACAGTACGTTTTGTAAAAAAAGATTTGATGATCATCCCAAACGAATGAAGGATCTGGAAGCTTTTGTGGATATTTCGGGAAAATACAGCTCGTTGGAAAAGTTGATTGAAGAGGTTGCGCTCGACCCGATTGAGGCTACGGCCATTGAAACGGAAACGGCAGAAAAAGATGAATCACCGCTCGTGCTAAGCACAATCCATTCGGCAAAAGGGCTGGAGTGGGAAACTGTTTTTATTATGCAGTGCCTGGATGGCATTATTCCTTCCGGCTATGCACTGGATGATCCGGATCAGCTTGATGAAGAATTACGACTTTTATATGTGGCAATTACTCGTGCAAAGGAGCAGTTGTTTATCACTTATCCTGCGCTTTTTCAAAGCCATTACGGCGATTATTTTTCGAATCCTTCGCGCTTTATAGAAGAGGTGGAAGATGAAAAACTGGAACCTTGGCTTTTGGTGGAGGAGTCAAGTAATTCTATCGAAGGCAATGAGGCACAAAAAGAACTGCCGAACAGTTAAAGCTTTTTCAGCTGACGTTTTTGATCAATCATTTCCCACACAATCCATCCAACGGGATATACGGGAATAAGAATTGCGACCAGTAATACCAGACTTTGAAATCGCCCGTATTTGCGATTTTCACATAGCCCGGCAACTCCGGCCATCCAAAATATGAAGAAGAAAAAGAGGGCTAAAGAGACAAACAAAGAGCCCACAAATCCAAAATTATTATATACGCTTTCAATCATTATGGTTGCGTAAAATTCGTTACCTTATTTGTTTGCATGAATCTAACAATTAAATCACTCACATGTTACCGACAGTATCTATTGTAGGACGCCCGAATGTTGGGAAGTCAACTCTTTTTAATCGCCTGATTGGTAGGCGAAAAGCCATTGTACACGATGAATATGGTGTAACACGCGATCGCCATTACGGGGAAAGTTATTGGAATGGCAGAGATTTTACCGTGATCGATACCGGAGGCTACCTGCCAGATGAAGAGAATGTAATTATCGAAGGAATTCGGGAACAGGTTCATATTGCGATAGAGGAATCAGATGTAATTTTGTTTGTAGTAGATGCCGAAAACGGCGTTAACACACTGGATAAATCCATCGCAAATATGCTGCGGCGAATAGACAAGCCGGTGCTTCTTGTAGTAAATAAGAGTGATAACGAGCGTCGAAAGATGGAAGCTGTTGAGTTTTATGAGCTAGGATTTGATGAGCTTTACCCGTTATCAGCTATAAGCGGTACAGGAACCGGAGATCTACTTGACAAAGTAGTAGAGCTATTTCCGAAAATCCCTGAAGATGTAGACACAAATAAACCTCCTAAAATTGCTTTTGTAGGCCGCCCAAATGTGGGGA
>SKWF01000251.1 GCA_007129085.1 Balneolaceae bacterium
CGATATTTACCCGCTACGGGTACTGCAGGTTTACTTCTGTGGCCGGTAAGTGGATGCAGCCGCGTTCCGCGACCACCGCCGAGAATAATAGCAATGGTTGATTGTTTCATGACACAGGTTTTTTAGGTTGAAGCGTTTTGTATAGATGAATGTACTTTTTGGTAGAATTTTCCCAAGAAAAATCTAATTTAGCTGCTCGTTTGCGAATATTTTCAAATTTTGGTTGATCTCTGTACAGCTCTTCTGCTCGTATAACAGCCTTTACGTAGTGATCAATTCCAAACTCATTAAAAACAAAACCATATCCGTTCTTTTTTTCAATATCAATTACGGTATCAGCCAATCCGCCCGTATTTCGTACCACCGGGATCGATCCATAGCGCATTGCATAAAATTGGTTCAGGCCGCAGGGCTCTACTCTCGATGGCATCATTAAAAAATCGCTGCCCGCATAAATTTGATGAGCAAGTTGCTCATTGTATTCTAGTCGGGTATTGAAATATCCCACGTACTCGCTTTCCAGTTTTTTGAATAGATCGTGCAGGGCCGGATCTCCTGTTCCAAGCACAATAAATGAGGCATCAACACCATCATCGTGGCACTTTTCAATCAAACCAGGAATTAAATCGGCTCCTTTTTCTCGTACCAAGCGGCCGATGAATGAGAACAACGGTCGACTCTCCTTTAAGCCGAATGTTTTACACAGCTTCTTTTTATTCGCCTTTTTACCGCTCTTCAAGGATTTAACCGTAAAGTTTTTTTCCAGCATTGGATCTTCTTTGGGATCCCACACATCTACATCAATTCCATTTACAATTCCGGTTGTTTTTTGCTCCTCCTGCTTTAACAATAGTTCGAGGCCGTGGCAGTTTTCAAGAAGCTCCTGCATGTACCCTTCGGAAACGGTGGTAACTTGCCATGCCGATTTAATTCCTGCGGCAAGACAGTTCAGCGCTCCATCCCAATCGAGCATTCCCAGCCGTTCAAGGTTAAAAGCCGGAAGAAATGAGTAATTTTCACGGTCATATCTCCCCTGGTACTCCCCGTTATGGATGGTAAGAATGGAGGGAATATCCCGAAACTCTTCGTACCGAAAACACTCCTGCATCATAAAGGGAATTAACCCGGTGTGATGGTCGTGACAGTGAATAACATCCGGAATTCTATCTTCCATTTTGAGCCACTCGAGAGCTGCAATTTGAAATGAAAAGAAACGCTCCATTTCATCCCAGTAAGCGTGGCCCGACCAGGGATCTATATAGACCCCCTCCCGATCAAACCGGCCCGGAATATCGACCAGGTAGAGTTCAAAACCGAGCACGGACTTATCAACCCGGTGAATTGAAAATGAGATGAATTCCCCACCTAATGGAGCCTCGCCCTCAAAAATAAAATCTGACTTAACACTTTTTAACCACTCGGTACGATAGAATGGTAATATAACCGAGGCTTGATGTCCTGCACGATTTAAATACTTCGGTAATGCGCCAACCACATCGCCCAATCCACCGGCTTTGGCAGCCGGGTAACATTCCGCTGAAATATGAACAATATTCATAATACTATTTTGCAACTATTTAGGGTATCATCCGTAGTTGAAAACCAAACATTTTTGTATCCTTCAACCCGCAATAATTATATATGCATTTTTTTATGATGTATAGTAGGAATTACGGAAAAGATACTGCCACATAAAAATAATTAATTGGCTATACGATTTTTGGGAGCATCATGAATAGTGATACGACGATTGAAGTTGAACATCTGAGCAAGTCTTTTGGTAATACAAAAGCTGTCCAAGATGTATCATTTAGTGTGCAAAAAGGGCGAATATTCGGACTTCTGGGGCCCAATGGCGCAGGAAAAACAACCACCATTCGCATGATTAACTACATCATGCCTGTGGATGAAGGAAAAATTTCTATTACCGGGCTTCCCGTAAGTCCTCGTACTCAGAAGTTGATCGGCTATATGCCTGAAGAGCGTGGGCTATACAAGAAGATGAAGGTTGGCGAACAGCTTATATATCTCGCACAACTTAAAGGTCTGAATGTTAAAGAAGCCAAAGAAAAAATCAGGTATTGGCTCGGTCGATTTAGTGCCCTCGATTGGCATCAAAAATCAGTTGGTGAGCTGAGTAAAGGGATGAGCCAAAAAATCCAGTTTATTGCAACAATTGTACACGATCCCGACATCTACATTTTTGATGAACCGTTCAGCGGCCTCGACCCGATAAACAGTGAGCTTTTGAAAGAGATTATTATCGAGCTGCGTGAACAGGGAAAAACCATTCTATTTTCAACACACCGTATGGAGCAGGTTGAGCAGATGTGCGATGATATCTGCCTTTTTAACAATGGAAAAGTAGTTTTAACCGGGAATTTGCGGGAGATCAAAAAAGATTTCGGTAAGAATACCGTACTGCTTGAGTTTCATGGTGACGGAAGTTTTATTGATGATCTCGAAAATGTGCGAATTAATAATCGATCCACAAATTTTGCGGAAATTCGACTGCTGGACTCGCAAAATCCACAAGACATTCTCAAAACCGCCATCAAACATGCTGAGATTCATAAGTTTCAGCTTGTAGAACCATCTCTAAACGAAATTTTTATCTCTACGGTGGGCGAAGACAATATCAAACTGCAAGAGGAAGCGTAACATGAATTGGAGACAAGTTTACCTGGTACTGAAGCGCGAATATTTAACCAGGGTGAAGAGCAAAGGATTTATTGCCGCCACCCTGCTCGTACCGATCGGTTTTATTGCTATTTACGGCATTGCCATTCTTGTGGTTGTGTGGGAAACGGATGCTACCTACGAAATTGGTGTGAAAGATGACACATCCCAAATTGTGCAATCCCTCACAGCTATCGACTCCACCCGATACATAAACATGTCGGACTTAGAGGTAGACTCCCTGCGAACGCTGGTTCAAACTGAACAGATTACCGGCTATGTTCATCTTAAAGAGGAAAATATTGAGAATAATGTACCTTTAGAGCTTATCTATTCCGGTTCGGGAGGACTAACCCTACTCGGCTCCATCCGGTCGGATATGCGCGAAGTTTTTCGACAAGAGCGGCTGCAGCGAGCTGAAGTATCCGAGGATATTATCCAAATTTTTGAAACCCGAATTTCCATGGACTCCCGACGGCTTACGGCCGAAGGCGAAGAGACCGATGATGATACCGCCTTTTTATCGGGTGTTGGATTTGTAATGGGGCTCATTATTTTTGGGGCCATTTTTGGGTATGGCGGTTACATCATGCGCGGTGTTATAGAAGAGAAAACAAACCGTATTATCGAAGTAATAACCTCCTCGGTTAAACCGATTGAACTGCTGACAGGAAAAATGGGAGGCGTGGGTGCACTTGCCATAACCCAGATTGGAATTTGGGGAATTACGCTCGCGGGACTCTTCTTAGCAGCCGCACCTATCCTATCTCTCTTTTTAAGCAGCAGCGGAGAAGAGTTTGCCAATGCCGAAGAGATAGCAGCGCAAGCAGATATCCCCTTTATTGCAAGCATTCCAACGATAGAGACCTCGCTGATCATTTACTTTGTGATTTTCTTCATGCTCGGGTATCTGCTCTACAGCTCACTATTTGCCGCCGTTGGTTCAGCAGCCGATTCCGAAACAGATACCCAACAGCTTATTTTGCCGATTATGGCGCCAATTTTTATCGCCTATTTTATCCTGTTTCAATCCACACAAAATCCGGATAGCACAATTTCTGTGGTAAGTTCGCTGGTACCATTTTTTGCACCCATTGTTATGATATCGAGAATTGCCATTACCGACGTCCCCTTTTGGCAAATTGGACTCTCGATTTTTCTGATGCTCCTCACATTCGTTGGAACCATGTGGCTCAGCGCAAAAATCTACAAGGTGGGTATTCTCAGCTACGGCAGTTCGGCTGGCTTTAAAGACCTCTTGAAGTGGATTAGGCAGTAACGGGTTTGTAATGCCTCCACGTAACCTGAAGCTCCCGGTTCGGGATGGTTTTATTCCGGGCAGCCCTGATGTAGTTTTGCACGGAACCACAGTATGATAACCACAAATTCTACATCCTCGGACGAGGACGTCCGAGTTACGTAACTCGTAGCTCCTGCTTCGGGAAACCGTGTTAAAGGTGGGTTGAAAGTAAAAGTACCACGGGCAGCTTGCCCGTGATTCATTAAATATATATCAGTTGATTAGAGAATTAGTTGTTTAAGTGGGTCTGTCAATCGCAA
>SKWF01000034.1 GCA_007129085.1 Balneolaceae bacterium
TTTATAACAAGCTCATTTTCACCTTCGGGATGGTATTCATACAGAGTCTCTTTCTTGTTTGTTCGTCCTTCCCACAATGTCGGACAAAATACCACGGGAAATTGCAGCCCCTTGCTGTTATGGATCGTGCTGATGGTCACGAGATTTTGATCGCTTTCAAGAAGCAGCGTTTTTTCATCATCCTGGTCAGGGTCAGCCATCTGTTTTTCAAACCAGTGCAGAAGCCGGCGTGGCTCAAAACCAAACTCCAGTTCAGCCCCTGAGCAGATTTCCGCAAGCTGGTACAGATTGGTAAAAATTCGCTCGGCATTTGCCATGCCCGCAAGTTCATCAACGCCGTCATTTGTAAGCAGTAGTTTTCTAAACATCGAGTAGAACCCAAACTTTTCCCACTGCTCGCCATACTCCTGCAGCTCCTCTACAATCTGATCACGACTGGAACTATCCTCTTTCAAATCGTGCAGCTCTTTCAGGTCAGTGCCCCAAAACCCTGTTAAAAGTGCGCCGTTCAACTTCCCGGTATGATATGGATCAAGCACAGCCTCCATCAACAGTTTCAACCGCTGGGCTTCAAAGGTTTCAAAAACCTTCTTATTTGAATAGGTCACCGCCCCGATTCCAACCTCTTTCAGCTTCTGTTTGATATCTTCCGCATCTCGATGGCTGTTCACCAACACCGCGATATCCCCGGTTTCAAGCTTCCTTCCATCCAGCGTTGCATCGCCCTGTTCAGCTCTTTCCAGCAGATCGGCAATCTCTTTTACGGTTTGATTGATGACAAACTCCTTCGAATCCGGCTTCTTCGATGTTACTCCCTCCCGGGTTACAAATGTGAGCGGAACCGGAATTTTGCCCTCTTCTATATACCGATTCTCTTTCTCAGGCTTTCCCGTACGAGATTTATAAAAATGGATCGACTCCTCCAGAAATGGAGTTTCCCCTTCAGAAAACAGTCGATTCACTCCCTTTATCAATCTGTCTGAACTTCTAAAATTTTGATCGAGCTTATACACCCTGTTGCCAGGCACCGATCGCGCCTTAAAATAGGTATAGACATCTGCACCGCGGAATCCATAAATCGCCTGTTTGGGATCTCCCACCATAATCAATCCGCTTTCGCTGCCTGTTTCCGGGTAGATTGAATCAAAAATTGAGTACTGTATGGGATCCGTGTCCTGGAACTCATCCACCAGTGCATAGGGGTATTTATTCAGCAGTGTCTTCGCAAACTCACGCGACTGTTGATTGCCCGCCGTTAATGCCTCTTCAACGCTCGTAAGCAGATCGTTATAGCTAATCGTGTTCGACTCATTCAGTAGCTGATCCCGGCGTAACTGAACATCTACAAACGCTTTATGAATCAGCGTGGTTTCAATCTGACCTATTTCTGATACAGCCACGCTATACTCAGTGAACAGATCAAATATGGGATGTTTAGGGGTTGGAGAGCCGTTTTTCTTTAGATTATCTTCATCATACAGATACGTCGATGTGTACTTCTCAATATCGTGTGGTTCATCAATTGAGTAGCTATCATCATTCATCCACGTTCTAAACTTATCCAGTCTTGAATCAAGATGTGTTTGATATCTACTCACATCACAATTGTAAAGAATATCCAATATCTCTTTTTCATCTTCCCGCCACATATCGACAATGCGTTTCCTTAACGAAAGAAGATTCCCGAGATAGTTAATAGGATCTTCAAGTACCTTCCCTTCCAGTTCGGCATACGGTTTTTGAAAAAGGGTTTTCAACTCATCCCGCAAATCATCAGGGGTATCTGCAATATCCAGCAGTTTGGAAATGTAGTATCGGCCCGCCTCGGTTCCGCTGTGTCGGTTCATGAAAGACCGCCAGAAATCTTCGTACGCATGCTGAAGGATTTCATCCTGCTTACTTATTTCCATCTCAAACGGTGTACCCGCCTGCAGCGCCATTTCATTCAGTACCTTTTGGCAAAATCCGTGAATTGTGTACACCTGATTTTCGTCGAAATCCTGCACGGCCTGCTCCAGGTGCTGAATATCCAGATCGTTCTCTTTAAACCAATTATGAAACTCCATCAAAAATGGGTCCGTGGATTCCTCCCCCCTTAATACCGACAGGCATTCTCGAAGTCGTTCATAAATTCTGCCCCGAAGTTCTGCCGTCGCTTTCTTCGTGAAGGTCATCACCAATATCTGATCCACGGTTAGCTTCTTCTCCAGCAAAAGCCGGACAAAAAGTCCCACAATCGTATACGTTTTTCCCGTGCCGGCACTCGCTTCAATAACCAAGCGCGGACTCCATTCCAGATCAAATGCGGACTCTAATTCCCTGCTCATTTTACCTCCCGAATATTCTGTATCATATCCCGCATAACTAAAAGATAGTCTTCAGCGATGTACTCATTTTTGAATGGAGTTTCCTCTCCGAGAATCAAATTTATCGAAGAATCATCTCTTTCAGGATACGACCAATCATCTCCCTCAAATTCTTTTTTCGCTTTCTCAAGAGCCTCCTCTTCACTCGTTTTCTTCAATTTCTTTTCATACTCATAAAGCGTTTTTGGAAAAAATTTTAGCGGGTTTTCATGGCCTGATCTGTAGAGTTCTATCAACCTTTCCAGCATCAATTCTCCGTTCTCTACGGGGTGAAAAATGTACCTCTTTGGATCATCTTTCTTCAGGTTACAAATCAGCATTCCCTCTCTATTATTTGATTCTGACAGGCTGTATACCAAGTAGCGAATCCAGCTTTGAAACAGAACTTTCCCGGAGGCTTTAGAAGGGACAACATCTAAATATTTTCTATTAGAATAATTATAGATAGAACCGGTTATATAATTACTGTTCAATTTATAATCAAATTCAACTAAATTAATTATAGGTGGTTCATTATTACCGGATAGTTCACTGTACGCTCGATTTACAGTCCCTGAAAGCTCTTGAATTAACTTCCGGCCGGGCCACTCTTTGGGAACCATTCCGGTATCGTAAACTAAGGAAGCCAACTCCTCCACCTCCTTTCCTTCGATCTTCCATCCAAACATTTTTTGAAATAGAAGATGCTTCTCAAGATGGCTGAATTGAAACTCATTTTTTTCTTCATCAGGGTCTGACAGGTACACCCCAAATTGTTCTCTCAAAAAGTATTTTATCGGGTTCGTAAAAAACCGAACAAACCGATCTACTTCAATTTCATCTCGGGATTGCGAGGTAATATCCAACGGCGATTTTTGAACCAATCCCCGCTTGCCGTTTTCTGATTTAAAAAACTCAGCCGCCAGCTTTCCATACCTCTTTGAATAGCTCTTCCCTTCCCTAAACAACTCCGAAGAAAATCCATTCAACGGTTCTTCCCTGATAATATCTGCCGAATCCAACCCTGTGATTTCTGAAAGTTGGTCCATCCATTCCACTACAATTGGCGATGCCGGAATCTGCTCGTTGTCGAACTTGCTGCGCCCGATGAAACTGACATAGTGCAGATCCTGTGCCGCAAGAATAGACTCCATAAAAAGATTGCGGTCCTCCTGCTTTCTATTCCGATCTCCCTTCTCCGGGTAGAGCGCCATCAGATCAAAATCGGGAGCTGTTGTTTTTCGTGGAAATGTCTCTTCATTCAGGCCAATCAATGCAACCACTTTGGCCGGTATACTCCGAACAGGCACCATCGAACTGAAGGTTACTCCTCTAGAGAAAAACGCTCCGGATGCACTCCGGTTCTCCAGCCCCTTCTTTATCTCCGATCGCACCCGGCCGAATGAAACCTCCCGGTCTGTTTGGGCTAATTCCGTCTGCTTTTTAACTCTATCCAAAAACTGAATCAATGGAGATGTTGTCAGTTCCGAGGTGGCAAAAAAATCATCCATCCACTCTTCGACCATCAATAGCCACTCGCTAATCGTCTTTTGATGGGATATCTTTTTTTGAGCACTGCTCAGCTTTCTTAGAAATCCCGTAAATGATGCCCAAATTTGTTGTTCATCCGTGCCGCTAATGCCTTTGTATATCAGAGAATCTCCAAACTTCTGCCCCGGCTCACCCCCTATCAATTGCCCCAGCCAGCCACGCTGCAGGGCAGAACTCCAGGTTTGATTACTGCTGGAGGGTTGATCGAACTTTTCACGATGCTCACCATCTAATCCCCAGAGTACAAAATTTTCCTCCATCCAGCCTTGAATTCGGCTGCAATCGGAATCCGACAGATCAAAATTTTCGCGCACCGGTTTTAATCGTAAAA
>SKWF01000033.1 GCA_007129085.1 Balneolaceae bacterium
GGGGTTTGGGAGCGATGTGTTGAGATTTGGGGCTTTAATTATCTCTGCGTCTTTGCGCCTCTGCGTGATAGGTTACATGTGGAGCCGCAGAATCGCGGAGTGGGATTTGGGAGCAATTTGTTGTGATTTGGGGCTTTAATTATCTCTGCGTCTTTGCGCCTCTGTGTGATAGGTTACATTTGGAGTCGCAGAATCACGGAGTGGGGTTTGGGTGCAAGATGTGGTGAAATAGGGCTTCAATAACTTCTGCGTCTTTGCGCCTCTGCGTGATAGGTTACATGTGGAGCCGCAGAGTCGCGGAGTGGGGTTTGGGAGCGATGTGTTGAGATTTGGGGCTTTAATTATCTCTGCGTCTTTGCGCCTCTGCGTGATAGGTTACATGTGGAGCCGCAGAATCGCGGAGTGGGATTTGGGTGCAACGTGTTGTGATTGGAGCTTCAACTATCTCTGCGTCTTTGCGTCTCTGCGTGAAAAGAGATTTATAGCTATAGATTAACCACTTCACATAAAAAACCCGTGAAGTTTTTAGGCTCCACGGGTCTGTTTTAAAATCTTACTTGATCGAGACTTTGTTAATCAAGTCCGCCGCTACGTTCGGGTGATCTCATTTGCGGCCACTCCATCTGTTCTCCTGTTCTTGGGTCGATTGGCATCACCCGCTTTTCGCGTGAGGTAGTTTCCGGATCTTCACTGGCCATGTAGGCAAGAGTAGCGATAAGCACTACGTTGTTTCGAAGATCATCAAAAACCAGTTTGTCGTACGTGTCACGGTTGGTGTGCCAGGTATAATTCCAGTAGCTCCAGTTTAATGAGCGCATCATAAATCCGGGTGCTCCGGCAGCAACAAATGCAGCGTGATCGGTTCCACCGCCGCTTGGCATACCGGGAAAATTGGTGTCGATATGATCCCGCACATCACTCGGTACAGCAGAAAGCCAGCGCGTAAAATACTCGTAGGAGTGTAAAAATCCTTCACCACTGATATTGATGACTCGTCCGGTACCATTATCCTGGTTAAAAAGTGCTTGTAGGTTATCTACGATCTCAGGATTATCTTCAACATAAGCCCGCGATCCGTTCAGCCCCTGCTCTTCACTTCCCCAAAGGCCAACAAGAATTGTTCGCTTTGGATTAGGGTACACTTCATTCAAAATCCGTGCAACCTCCATCATGGTAATCGACCCGGTTCCATTATCAGTAGCCCCGGTGCCGCCATCCCAGGAGTCGTAATGGGCTGATAGAATGATATACTCATCCGGTTTTTCCGTGCCCGGAATTTCAGCAATGGTGTTAAATGTAGGGACTACACCATGATCTTTTGATTGTGCATTCACACGAATTTCCGGATCAGCACCACTTTTAACCATCCGATAAAGCATTCCGTAATCTTCGAGCAGTATGTCGATGGTTGGAATATTCTCTGTATGGGCACCAAAAACCCTGTTGGTTCCAAAACCCTGGCTCCAGTTCGAAATTACAATTCCGGCAGCCCCTGCTTCTTCGAGTGCTTCAGCCATAGATCTCTGATTATGTCCCGTAGCTTCAATTCGATTTCTCCAATCGCGAGTAGCCTCTTGTCGCTTTTGTTCCATGTTTTCATAGGACTCATCCGTAGCATACTCTTCCCAGTTATACATCGGGCGACCTGTGGGTTGATGCATGGAGATCATCACAAATTTATCTTCTACATTGGGAAGCCACTCAACAAATTCAAGAGAATCTGCAACCTCAGGAATTACAATAAGTCCGCCTGTAACACCTTCCTCAGGGGTTGATGGACTCCAGGCGAGCTGCATAGCTTCTAACGTAACTGTTCGGGGTGAAATAAGATCTACATGTGTTATTCCGCGCTCCCATCCCCGCCATTCACCAAACTGTTCATTTCTGGCAGAGATTCCCCACTCCTCAAATGTTTCAACGGCCCAGTCGTGAGCATTCTGCATTTGAGGTGTTCCCACAAGCCTTGGACCGATTACATCCATCAGGTGGTGGCCAAGATCTTCGAGGTGAGAGTTTTCGTAGGCCTCAGTTTCTATTTTATTAACAATTTCATCTTGGCTCTGTGCAGTAACAGCAGTTGTGGCTGCAAATAGCAGAATCAATAAAAAGTGTAGCGATTTCTTCATCGGAGTAAAGTGTTTAATTAGCGTGAATAACGTATGCTGGGAATGTAAATAAATTTAAAGGAGCGATTCGTAAAAATGCGTGATAAAAGATTGCACGCGGAGCCGCAGGGTGTAGGTGCAATGTATTGTGATTTAGGGCATGAATAACTTCTGCGTCTTTGCGCCTCTGCGAGATGGGATGCACGCGGAGCCGCAGAGTCGCGGAGTGGGATTTGGGTGCAGTGTGTTGTGAATTGTGCGTGAATAACTTCTGCGTCTTTGCGCCTCTGCGAGATGGGATGCACGCGGAGCCGCAGAGTCGCGGAGTGGGATTTGGGTGCAGTGTGTTGTGAATTGGGCGTGAATAACTTCTGCGTCTTTGCGCCTCTGCGTGATAGGTTACATGTGTCGCCGCAGAGTCGCGGAGTGGGGTTTGGGTGCAATGTGTAGTGATTGGAGCTTTAATTATCTCTGCGTCTCTGTGTGAAATTTACAGGTCAATCAGATGTCAGTATCAAAGATGTGCATTGCCGGTGCCTTTCACTTCATTCATATCAAATTCCAGCTGGAAAAGTGTTCCGCTTTCAATGGGTTTATACTCATAACTGCCTTCCAATTGGCGAGACAACGTATCAATTAAATGTATACCCAGAGAACTACTATTATCAATATTTCCGGAATCAACTGCTTCATCCAAACCTGAACCGTCATCCCGGATAACCAATTTAAGCCTGTCGTTTTGTTCAGATAAATCAATCCGGATTGTTCCCTCATCAACACCATTAAATGCATGCTTTAAGGTGTTGGTGATGATCTCATTTACAATCAGTGAGCAGGGGATGGCCTGATTTACATTCAGTGTCAGATTTTCGCAGTTAAATTCCAGATTCAGTGTTGTCTCTTCATTTAATGTATCGGTAACAACAGAAACCAGTTTTTTTAGATTCTCTGAAAAATCGAGACTGGAAAAGCTTTTGGATTGATAGAGCAACTCATGAACGACAGCCATGGTTTTAATTCGTGATACGCTATCATATAGTTTTTTCTGAAAATTAATATCCTCCTCTTCAAGGGCCTGGAGCTGCATCATACCGGAAACAACAGCCATGTTATTTTTTACACGGTGATGAATCTCCATAAGCAAGGTCTCTTTCTCTTTCAAAGATTCCCGAAGCATATTTTCATACCGATTCTGCTCCGTGATATCCGTAAGCGAACCTACTATCGCAACGGTTTCACCATTTTCTACAATTGGAGCCTCGCTGACCCGAACTTTTATTTTTTCCCCATCTGCTTTGTTTAATTCAAGCTCAAATGGTGGTTGTGTTTCGCCGGTATCGATCGCTCTTTGAGTATGCTTCAACCCCTCAATATTTATGGGATTATCAGTTACGGTTTCAGTCCATTTTATTTTGGCTTCTTTCGGAGTTAACCCCAAAAATTGCTCACTCTGTGGACTTACGTAGGTCAGGTTATGATCTACATCATGCTTGTAGAACATATTAACACTATGCTCTACTACATCTTTTAATTTCTGTTTAGTGCTCTCAAGATTTTTCTGATGTTCAATTCTGTCGGTCATATCCAACAGTGAGCCTATCATTCGGGTTGCGTTATTATTTTTGTCTCGAAGAATAAAACCGCGTTCAAAGATATGTGCATATCTTCCATCTACTTTTTCTAAGCGATATTCCCCTTCCCATGTAGTTTCATCGGAAGCTAAAACATCATCAATCTCTTTTCGGAGTTGATCCATATCTTCCGGGTGAACGTAATCATAGAGATCATTTATTGTGGCATCACGACCGTTAACATCGGTTTTGTAGAGCTTCGAGAAATTTTGATCCCACAACAGTATATCGTTTACCACATCCCAGTCGTAAATAGTGTCGTTCGATGCTTGTGTTACATAGTTGTAGCGTTCCACAATTTCGAGAAGCGTCTCTTCTCTATCTATCTGTTCGGTTATATCTCTCGAATTAACAATAAATCCCCTCACAGCCGGATTTTCCGTGAGGTTTGTTATGGTCGATTCCAGCCAACTCCATGAACCGTCACCATTCCGGAATCGGTATGGAGTTACTTTTGCCCGATCATTTTGATCA
>SKWF01000059.1 GCA_007129085.1 Balneolaceae bacterium
CCCAAGCCGGCCAGCCTCAAGTTGGTGAAAGCCCACGTCGATTCACTGATTCGCCGGCAGCAGCCGCAAAACAGTAAATGGATTCAGTATGGTGATCTATATCTCGATGTAAACGGGAAAGATCTGTACCACAAAGAGCAGCGCGTAGATTTAACTTCCACGGAATACACGCTGGTGGAGATGTTTTTTCAGAATCCAAAAGTAGTGTTTAGTCGTCAGCAGATTTTGGAGCATATCGGCGATGATGACAAGTACGTTTTTGATCGCACAGTGGATGTTCACGTAAAAAATCTGCGGCTTAAACTGGGTGAATCGTCCGATATTATAAAAACGTATCGCGGTCTGGGATACGGTATGAACCGAGATTTGGTAAGCGTATGAGCATCCGTGCCAAATTAGCCTGGACATTTATAATCCTGCTGATATTCGGAATTACCGCCATCAGCAGTTACTCCATTCTGTTTATCCGAAATTATCTGCTCGAAGAGGGAGAGCAGCAGATTATCAGCGATACGGAGTGGCTTTCGATTACCATCGAAAATCTTCGTCAGGATGAGATGTTTGAGACCAACCTGAATGAAGCTGCCCGTACATCCGGTTACCAGATTTCTATTTATGACGAAAGTGGCGTGCTTTTCGCTTCGGTTCCCTATCACGAAGATGTACAGGCTCCCGACAGGCTTGCTGATGAACGTCGGGCAGAATTGAGGGCAAGCAGTAACGTACAGCTTATTGACGATGCTGAAACAGAAAGGTTAATGGCCTACAAGGGTGTTCAAAGCGATGAAAACCCTGCGCAATACCTGCAGGTGAGTATAGAGAAAGATCAAATTTACGCCCCCATCAAAACCATTCGGTGGATCATCTATACGGGAATGTTCATTTCAATGGGGCTCGTGATTTTGGTGAGTGTGCTTTTTTCAAGATATATATCGAGGCCTATTATTCAGCTGGAGTCGGCCGCGCGGGATATTGCCGGCGGAAATGTAGATCGTACACTCGATCTGGATCGCGATGATGAATTTGGCACTCTTGCCCGTTCGCTGAACCGGATGGCAGATCGCCTGCGGGCAGATAATGAAGAGGTAAAGCGCCTTTATGATAAGCAGCGACAGTTCTTTGCAGATATCACCCACGAAATTCGAAATCCGCTCCATACCATTTCGGGCTCGCTGGAGATGCTGCAGATAGATGGGCTGGATAAGGAAAAGAAAACGCAATATCTGGAGACGGCATCACGGCAAACCGAACGGATAAATCGCCTTTTTAAAGATCTTGTTACGCTGCAGCGGTACGATTCTGACAGCTATTTTATTGAGAAAAAATCGTTCGATATGGCGATGGTTCTGGACGATGTAGAGCAGCTGTATAAAAGCTGGGCCGATGAGAAAGGAATCTCCCTGGAGTTTGATGAAACCTCCGTTACGGTATTTGCCGATCCCAATAAAATAGAGCAGGTGCTCGAAAACCTGGTGTCGAATGCCATCAAATATACCAATGAAGGGGAGATAAATCTTAACATTACCGAGAGAGAGACGGACGTAATTATAGAGGTGCAGGATACCGGCATTGGAATTTCAGAAGATCATTTGAAGCGGCTTTTCGATCGATTTTACAGAACTGATAAGGCGCGATCAAGGGATAAGGGCGGAACCGGGCTTGGCCTGGCCGTGGTGAAAAGTATTCTGAACGCTCACGGATCAGATATAGATGTGGAGAGCGAACCCGGAAAAGGGTCAAGATTTTGGTTTACGCTACCGAAACAAGAGAGTGCTTAATCACTGGAAATCCAGCGATGTGCGTATGCTGCCGCAATAGCTCCAATAGCCGGTGTTAAAACATAAATGGGCAGATCTTGCAGGCCATATCCGCTGTTGATGTACTCCAAAATCGCAAATCCGCTGTTCATAGCCGGGTTCAAGCCGGCACCCGATATATTAAGAGAAACAAGATAACAGCCGGCAAAGCCTGTACCGATTAAAAAACCGAATACTGGATTTCTTTTTCCTGAAGGTGGATACATGATCTGTAAAAAGAGGAGTACAAACAGGAAAGAAAACAGAAGCTCTGTGGCTATAAATTGGAACGTACGAGTTGCGGGTTCCGGCTGAGGTAAAAAGGTTGTTGTGGAAATCCACCAAACAAACAGTCCCCCCAATATTGCTCCGGCTACCTGACCGGACAAATAAAGAGCCAATTCCGATAAATTTATTTTATTGCGAATCCACGCAGCCAGAGAAACGGCCGGGTTAAAATGTGCAACCGATATATCAGCAGCTAAATACGTGAGAACAATTAATATAAATCCAACAGCAATTGGGTCGACGGTTACACCAACCGCAACTGTAAAGAAAAATGTACCGAAGCTTTCGGTAAAGAGCTTTTTCATAGAGAGCATTCTGTTAGTCACGCAAGAATCTAATTGGAATAATGTATAGAAAGCAAATGAAACCTAAAAAAGGATGAAGCAGATTCTCTTCCATACAGTTGTTTAGAACAAATCTATGTAGAGGCTCTTCACTCTCGCTTCATAATTAAACGGTTTCTTTTAATTCTGAGAACCGACCCGTAATGTGATTTAAGGTAAGATTTATGCGAATTGGTATAGTTTTAATGAACCTTGGTGGACCAACACACGAAGATAATGTCCCCATTTTTCTGCGTAATTTATTCCAGGATGAGGATATAATTAAGCTTGGCGGTGGGGTTTTTCAAAATGCATTTTCTAAAATTATCGCCAAATTCAGGGCTCCATCTGTAGCTGAAGATTACAAAGAGATTAATGGATGTCCCAAAGGTTGTACCGGAAATAATCACTGCTTTAACCGGCAGAATAAAGTGGTTTCAGACTGCTGCTCGCCCATTAATGGATTGACTGAAAAACAGCGCCGAGGCCTCGAAAAACATTTCAAGAAAAATCTGCCCGATGCCGAGGTGAAGGTCTACACCTGCATGCGTTATTGGCTCCCATTTGCCGACCAGATAATGGACGACCTGGTAGAGGATGGGATTACTCATACGGTATTGATGCCGCTCTACCCGCAGTTTTCCTGGACAACCACAGGCAGCAGTTTCCGTGATTGGGAAACGGTTGGGCAAGAAAAATTCGGCGACGAAGGCGCCCCTTGGAAGGAGTTTCACGTAAAGAATTACCACCGAAATGAAGATTATCTGCAAGCAATAAACGATCGGATTGATGAAGCCCTTGCGGATATGGATGAAGAGACTCGAAATAAAACACACTTTATATTTAGTGCGCACGGAACTCCTCTCCTGGAAGTTCGCAGCGGCGACCCATATACGGTTGAAATTAAAGAGACAATGGAAGCGGTGATGGAACGCCGGGAAGAGAAGCACTCATACTGGCTGGGTTTCCAATCTAAAGTTGGGCCGCAAAAGTGGACACAGCCAAACACCGAGGAGCTGGTAGCACGGCATATGGAGTATGGAATTAAAAACTTCCTGATGATTCCTATCGCATTTGTAACAGACCATATTGAAACGCTTTACGAATTGGGTGTAGAGTTGGTAGAGGATTTGGAAGAGGAAGGATATACGTTTGAGAATTTAAAGGTGATGGATGGGTTGAACGATCATCCGCTTTTTATAAAAGCGTTGGCTAATGAGTCTATGAAGGTATTAGATCATGAGTTAAAAGGCGTTCAGTCCGGGAACGAGCAAGAGAAATCGAAAATAACAGCTACAACGTAACGGATGTTATACCCTTCAACAGAACATTTTACACTTATTGGTGTAAACCATTGGGATGCACCGGTTGAAATTCGGGAAAAGTTCAGCCTCGATGCAAACAAGAAAAGCCTCCTTTTAGATGGAGCTCGGCGTGAAGGCACGGATAGTATTTTTGTGGTTTCGACCTGTAACCGTACCGAAATAATTGCGCATAAAGCCACTGCAAAAGAACTGATTAGGCTGTTGACAACCTATTCGGACGGAAATCTGGATGAATTCCATAAGTTTGGATTTGAGCTAAATGGCGATCAAGCCGTGGAGCATCTGTTTAAAGTATCTACCGGTTTGGATTCGCAGATATTGGGTGACCTCCAGATTGTAAAACAGGTGAAAGAGGGGTACGAATTTTCTGCCGGTGAAGGGATGATCTCCGGCGAGCTCCACCGATTGATGCAGCATATTTTTCGAGCCCACAAACGTTCACGGAATGAAACTTCTCTGGGCCAGGGAGCGGCAAC
>SKWF01000120.1 GCA_007129085.1 Balneolaceae bacterium
GAAGCCGGGCATGTATGAGCATGAAATGAAGGCGGTGTTCGATTATCATCAGCAGAAAAACGGGTTGCTGCAGGACGCCTACTCCGGGATTCATGCCGGTGGTAAAAACAGTGCTATTCTGCACTATACGGAAAATAACAAGCAGATTGGCGATGGCGACTTATACCTTGTGGATGCCGGGTATGAGTACAAAGGCTATGCTTCGGATGTAACGCGTACCTATCCCGCCAACGGGAAATTTACCGGCGACCAGGCCGCGATTTATCAAACGGTTTTAACGGCGCTGAATGACGTGATTGAGCTGGTAAAACCGGGTGTAAAAATGGAGGACCTCCATTTGGCCGCAGCGAGAATTATTATGCACGGGTTAAAAGATATCGGCCTGGTAAAAGGTTCTGTTGATGAGTTGATGGAGCAGAATATTTTTGCCCTCTTTTTCCCGCATGGGCTTGGTCATTTTCTCGGGCTTGATACCCACGATGTTGGTGGCTATCCGAAAGGTGTAGACCGGATTGATCGTCCGGGAATTCGATTTCTGCGAGTCCGGCGCGAACTTCAGCCGGGAATGGTAATTACCGTAGAGCCGGGACTCTATTTTATTCCTGCACTGTTGAAACCGGCGCTGGAAGATGAGAAGACGGCCAAATATTTGAATGGCGATAAACTAGAAAAATTCTTCGATTTTGGCGGTGTCCGAATAGAAGATAACCTGATTATTACAGAGGATGGTTACGAAAACATGACCGATGTTCCGAAGGAGATTAAGGAGATCGAAAAAGCGATGAAGGGGTAAGCGGAACAGTTCAATCAGTTCTTGTAGAACATTGGGCGGATAAACTCAAAAGCAGAGAATTATGTATCAGCAATTTCATATTCGTGTTGGGCAGCAGAAATCAAAGCAGCGACGAACACTTAATGCGCTGCTCGCCTTGGCAACAGGCGTGCTCACGCTTATCTATCCCAACTTTTTATACCTGATTGTAGGCGGCTACCTGATGGCGCTCGGGCTGCTTTTTCTGGCTTTTAGAACTCCACCGATTATTGCCGCATTCCCAATCATTGCCTCCATTCTTATTTTTATTTTTCCGGAGCTGATACCCGTAACTTTTGCAGCATTTCTCGGGTTTTTTGGCTTGATACTGCTGCTCAGTTTCGGGTTTATGGTGATGGGGTTTCTTACGCTGATTATAGCGGTTCTAATTGTGATGAACCCCGATTCCGTGGCATATCTGATAGCAGCATTTTTGATGTTGTACGGTATATCAAACCTGATTCGACTGTTTCAATCTAATGGAGATGATCCAAGATCCGGCCGAAGAATATCTACTGACCCCAATGAGGTTTCTATACAGTAGTTGGACGCTATTGTAGGTCTGCCAGAAGTTCTCTGGCACGCTCTTTCAAATCTTCGTCGTCTTTAAGTTTAGGTTCAAACTCAAGGAGTTTTTCGAGCAGCTCGATCGCTTTTTCATCCTCACCCACTTCTTCGTAATAAATAGCAAAATCGAGATGAATTAAAATGCTATTGGGATTCATCTCCATCGCTTTTTGAAATGCCTCTTCTGCTTTTTCGTTGCTGGCTCCTTCGGGGAGTCCGCCAAAAATTGCGCGGGCAGCCGTTCGTTCTGCCCAATTCAGGTTGGCCACTTCCGTATGCCACACGCCCAGCAGGTGCCAGGCTCTAAAAAAGTCAGGATCCAGATCAACGGCTCTGTCTGCGTGCTCTTTTATCTCTTCCGACATTCGAATACGATCGCGTGTGCCGGCATTTTGAGCTTTACGGCCAATGGCTACCGCTTTTGAGAAATGGCAAGCGGCTGAGTCGGGATGATATTCGAGACATTTCTCTGCCCATTCATCTGCTGTAGAAAAATAATCTTGTTGAGCATCTTCATTATCAGCGCGGTTACCTCGCTGGGCATAGAGTACGCTAACATTCCATATTGCCTCGGAATTTTGCGGATCAATCTCGAGCACCTCTTTGAAAACCTCCATCGCGCCGGATTCATCGGCAGACTCAACCAGTTCGGAGGCTTCATCTAGCATGCTATCGATATCACTCTCTTGAGCAGATACAGATTCAACCGCCAAAAGGGTGATAACTGCAGTGAGTAATAAAATGAGTGTGTGTGGGAATAGTGATTTCATAAAATTGATCTCCGATGATGATTAAATGGTACTATATCATAATGAAAAATTAGATAACTCCCTTGTCGGTGCTATTTACTCTTTAACTCCATACTGCACGAGAGTATCAAGAGAAACAAAGTCGAGGGTTTTTTCATCCGTAGCCTCAAGTTTTACTTTGGGTGCTTTTCCCGATTTATGTGCTTCAACCCATCGAGAAGCGCACAGACACCAGCGGTCGCCCGGCTGAAGACCCGGAAAATTCCACTCTGGTCGTGGTGTACTCAGGTCATTTCCTCGCGACTTCGAAAAGTCTAAAAACTCTTTCGTCATTACGGCACAGACAGTATGGGTTCCTCTGTCTTGCTCGCCGGTTTTACAGCAGCCATCACGGTAAAATCCCGTTAGCGGATCGTTGCTGCAGGTGATTAATTCAGAGCCAAATACATTTCTTGCCATAACTCTACGTGGTAAAGGGTGATACACTTTAATTATACAAATCCATTACTATTAATGTAACAAAATTAGTGATAGACACTCTACCATTACTACGCCTCATAGTGGAGGAGAAACTCAAATTATTGGTCTACAAAAGTATATAATAACCCTTAACTTTAGGATTAACTTATTGACCGAATGATCTAATATTGATCTAAAATTTATTTATGTCTACCGACAAAAAACACGACTATAGCAGTGAATCAGTAGAAGTACACAAAAAGTATGGCGGTAAAGTTGCCATATCATCAAAAATGCCGCTCGATACAAAGTACGATCTCAGCCTGGCGTACACACCCGGTGTGGCCCAGCCCTGTCTCGAAATTGCCGCCGATAAATCCAAAGCGTACGACTACACATGGAAAAGCAATTCTGTGGCGGTAGTAAGTGATGGCTCGGCCGTTCTTGGTCTGGGAAATATCGGCCCGGAAGCCTCGCTCCCGGTTATGGAAGGAAAGGCGGTACTCTTTAAAAAATTCGCAAATATTGATGCGGTTCCCGTTGTGTTGGATTCGCAGGATACCGAGGAGATTATCAAAACCATAAAAATGATTGCGCCTACATATGGCGGAATTAACCTCGAGGATATTTCAGCCCCCCGATGTTTTGAAATTGAACAGCGGTTGAAAAAAGAGCTCTCCATTCCCGTAATGCACGACGATCAGCACGGAACGGCTGTTGTTACGCTGGCCGGGTTGATGAACGCCTTAAAACTGACCGGCAAAAAGTTTAAAGATCTGAAAGTAGTTATTAATGGTGCCGGTGCTGCCGGAATTGCTATTATCAATCTACTTCGCCACGTAGGTGTGGAACAGATTAATGTGTGCGATAGTCGTGGAATCATTCACAGAGATCGGGATGACCTCTCTCCCATCAAACAGAAAATGGCGTCTCTTACAAATAGCGCCAATACCAAAGGTGGACTGGAAGATGCCATTACAGACAGCGATGTATTTATCGGCGTATCTGTTCCCGGAGTACTGACCCAGGAGATGGTAAAAAGCATGAAAGATGATCCGATTATTTTTGCCATGTCGAATCCCATTCCGGAAATTATGCCGGATGAAGCTCGAGAGGCGGGTGCACGAATTATAGCTACCGGCCGCTCCGATTTTCCCAACCAAATCAACAATGTGCTTGCTTTCCCCGGAATTTTCCGAGGCTTGCTGGATGCGCGTTCATCAGAAATTACAACAGAGATGTACGTTGCCGCCGCCCGCGCCATCGCCGAACAGGTGGTAAGCTTGAACGAAGAGATTGTAATACCGAGTGCATTTGACAAAAATGTAGCTCCTGCTGTTGCAAAGGCCGTTCAGGAATTGGCTGAAAAGAAGAAATAAGGTAGAACGATTTGTAGGGTTGCAGCTGTTTTAGCAGCATGATTTTACGCAGCCTTTTTCTATCTGTTCTTCTTCTATCTTTTATGTCGTGCACGTCATCCGGTCAAACGGTTACTGATGCCGTTGTAACAACTCCGGCAGGATCAAACCTCGATTTTGCCGGAAGTTCAACAAGTGACGACGATCTTGTCCGGAATTATACCGGTGATGATGTTATTCTCTATC
>SKWF01000144.1 GCA_007129085.1 Balneolaceae bacterium
AATGTCTGCGATTTCTCGAAATTTCAATCCTTCATACTCTTTCAAAATTACCACCGTGCGCTGTTCTTCGGACAGCGTGAGCAGCGCTTTCCGAAGAATTTGTTCCAACTCCCGGGTCTCAAGTGTATCTGCCGGAGTTTTCGGGTTGATGGTGCCGGCCGCCGACTGACCGTTCCACAATTCCAGCGGCGTCGATTTCCGGCGCCCCGCCCGCTTCAGCTCATCCAGGCAGAGGTTATTGGCCACACGATAAATCCACGACGAAAATTTTCCGCGGTCATCCAGCGTATCCAATTTCTGATACGCTTTGATGAACGTTTTCTGTGTGATCTCGCCGGCATCGTCCGCATCGGCCAAAAAACCGTATGCAAAACGATGGATTTTATTCTGCCAGCGATCTACCAGCTCGGTAAAAGCCTCTTGATCGCCTTCTTGGACCCGGCGTACCAGGGATTGATCGTCCATATCTTTCAAACCGGTCAGCACTGATTGGGATTATTATTTCACTGTTAATCTATAGACGACGCAGGAAGGGAAAAAGTTTTAAAGGGAAGAGATTTTTTTGAGGCTACGTACAGCGGACAGTGAGCGAAGCCATCCCGACCGCTTTTGACTCGGGGCCTGTCCGCTGATCTTTTCCAAGCTACAATCCGAATAATTCAACCATCACACCCGGGCAAGCTGCCCGGGGTACTAATCATCTCCCCAACAACATATCCATAAACGGCTCTCTTACTTCATCACCCGCATCGCGGAAGTAGAGGAACGGCACGTGGCGATCGGTCTGTGTGGTATCCACTTCGATTCCCCAGAGCGGAATCATGGATGTGGGGAGCATGGAGAAGCGCCCGTCCCCGATGATCTCCGGTTTTTCGGGGTGGCGCACCAGGTATCCATTCGAAAACCGGGAAAAACGCTGCAGGTCATCATAGAGCGTTGTAGATCGGTATTCCTCGAACTCTTCTTCGGGAATAATTAACGGGGCAGATTCCCCCTCATAAATTTTTGGTGAGCTGAATAGTCCGACTCGAATCCCGTCTGTGTATACTCTGCCATCGGAAATATAAGTGGCCCGCCAAACAGTGCGGTTGGCAATGGTCGGCTTTACCACGCTTTTTTCAACGGCGTGATTTCGCTCAGTTGTTATTTCCTGCATGACCGACCCGGCCCGCTGCTGCTGTACCCATCCCAGCGTTATAATGAAAAAGAGCCATACCCATCCCAATATGAGATAGATTTTTCGGGGCTTAAAAAGCGTGAGGCCGACAAACAGAATCAACCCAATGGTTAAAACGGGGTCAACCACAGACACGAGATTCCAGGAAAATCGCGTTTGTGTTAGCGGCCAGAGGAGTGCGGTTCCGTAACTTGTAATGACATCCATCAACCCGTGTGTGGCGTACCCGGCAAACGAGAAGATATAGAGCTCGCGGAACGACATATATTTTCTCATCACCCACCAGATAACCGCTGCGGAGATAAGTGCCCCAACCGGGATGAACAGAAACGCGTGGGAAAATTGGCGGTGCACCTCCAGGTTAAAAAGCGGGTCGCCCGGCATATGGATAAAGGTCTCAACATCGGCTACCAATGCAGCAAAAAAACCAGCGGCCATCGCCGGCTTCTTCAGGTCTTTCTCCCTGTTTACCGATTGCGCCGCTATTGAGCCGACAAGTCCGTGTGTTAATGGGTCCATTTAAAGTTTGTTTCAAATATTTCGTATTAAATATAGAAAGTTGGAGTATTTTTTTACCACCCCCGGCCCCTCCTATTACAGGAGGGGAGGATTCTTAAAACATTTATCAATCAGTACTTTTTAAAAGGGATCTCGAGCTGCTCGCCAAATGAACCGCCCTCCCTCAGGTTCAGTGATGAAACCGAGATACCGAGTAGGCGCACTTCTCGTTCACCAACCGCCGTTTCAATCAGCAGATTTTTGGCAATGGTGGCAATCTCCCGGGCGTCACTTGTAAAGTGGTAGAGGGTCTGGCTTCGGGTAATCGTTTCAAAATTTTTGAACCGTACTTTCAGGGTAATGGTTTTTCCGGCCGCATTCATCTTTTTCATGGAGCCGCTGATTTTTTCGGCCAAGTCATCCAGGAAGTTTTGAATCCATTCCAGGTCGGATATATCCTCGGCAAAAGTCCGCTCTTTGCCGATCGACTTTCGAATCCGGTTCGGCTTCACTTCGCGGTTATCAATCCCCCGCGCAATCCGGTAGTAGTGATGGCCCGATTTCCCAAACTGTTTTACCAGGTCTACTTCGTCCCACGCCTTCAAATCTTTACCGGTGTTTATTCCCATCCGCTCCATTTTCTTTTGCGTGGCCGTTCCCACACCGTGAAATTTATCGATGGTTAACTCTTCAATAAACGCCTCTGCTTTTTCAGGAGATATCAAATAAATTCCATCCGGCTTATCCATGTCTGATGCAATTTTGGCGAGGAATTTATTGATCGAAATTCCCGCCGAGGCCGTGAGCCCGGTCTCTTCTTTGATCCGTTTTTTAATCTCTTTTGCTATGAGCGTGGCCGACGGAATTTCTTTGTGGTTTTCAGTCACGTCGAGATAGGCTTCATCAAGTGAAAGTGGCTCCACCAGGTCGGTATATTCCAAAAATATCTCCCGAATTTGTTGGGATGCCTCCCTATAAACATCAAACCGGGGCTTTACGAAAACTGCTTTAGGGCACAGTTTTACCGCGCGGGATGCCGGCATGGCAGAGTGCACCCCATATTTTCGTGCTTCGTAGCTTGCCGCAGCCACCACACCACGGCCTTGTGGCGAACCGCCCACAATCACCGGCTTGCCACGGTAGGACGGGTCATCCCTCTGCTCTACGGAGGCGTAGAATGCGTCCATATCAATATGGATAATTTTCCGTTGTAAATGGCCGCTGCGACTCATATTAGATTTTTGGAGATGATTAGAGCAAAAAAAATTGAAATTACCTATCTTTAGCTCTTTGACGAAAATTAATCAAACAGAACGTAATATACTGTAGAATGGAAGAATTGAACGCGGTAACAATTTATTGGTTGATTTCTATCGGACTCCTTGTTGGATTGGTCATCGATTTAAGCATGTTTAAAACCGGTATCGGGATGATCAAAAATTTAGTATGGGGAGCAATAGGGTCTGTAATAATAGGCGTAATTATGATTTCTCTTAACATTTTCGCTCCACTTATTTTCGCGGCATTGGGTTCTATAGCCTTTCTATTTCTTTTTAACGTCTTTAGCTTTGATCAGGATCATAAAGAAAATGCCAAAGTCAGTTAAGGCGTTCATCAAGCCGACGTTATAATCGACCCACACGAAAATCAACATAGTGCACTACCTCCATTAAACGGCTGTGCCCTATGGTTGGTACCCGACCCGGAGACGCAAAACATTCTCCAATCGGAAATTGACAGGCTTTCTGCCACCTATAACACTCCTGCCTTTTTCCCACATATTACAGTGGGAAAGTTACCTGAACACTCCATCAAAAATGCCGGCGTAGTTTTACGGCAAATCGTGATGTCCATCAAACATCATGAAATCTTTTTTGGTAATACTGTAGCGGGAAACTCTCCCTATCAAAAACTTACTGTAGAAGTTGATCCATCCCCATTATTTACTGAGTTAAAATCTGCTATAAGCGATCTATTTGGCAATAATTTCAATAAAGATGAGTACCACGCCAGTTTGATGTACGGGCAGATTCCAACTCAAAATTTAACTCAAGAAACTGAACGTTCAGTACTGAAATCACTCCAAAATAGTTTTGCCCACAAATTGGTTGCTGTTGATATATCAGGACAACCCAAAGAGTGGATCGCAGTGGCCACGGAAGAATTCAAATCGTCAAGAAATTGATTTGGAAGTGGTTTTAGATTTATAAACATTAAAACGAACATCTACCATAACAAACCCATAAAAATATGTCCGACTATAAATTTTTTGAGCAGGTAAATAAAGCTTTTGATAAAGCCGGTGAGCACACAAAATTCGACAAGGGATTGCTTTCTCAAATGAAGATATGCAATGATGTACTGCATGTTACTTTCCCCATTGAAAAAGATGATGGAACTATTGACGTAATTGAAGCGTGGCGTGTTGAGCACAGCCACCACAAACTTCCAACCAAAGGTGGAATTCGGTATAGTATGACGGTAAACGAAGATGAAACCATGGCTCTTGCC
>SKWF01000198.1 GCA_007129085.1 Balneolaceae bacterium
AGATGTGCTATTGCTATACCTGTGGCGAAAAGTACCAGCAAGCGAAGTGCGGGATAAGCCGCAAACGGAAATTGGTATGAATTTTGATCTCCCATCTACTGTATGAACCTGCAGAAGCAGATTACTTACAGTAAAAAGGGAAAATTATGATACGCTCTCTTTTTTCTTGCCTATTTTTTTGCAAATTTCGGCAAGTGTTTTTTTCTCTTCTTCGGTAAGCACGCTAAACTCTTCTTTAATTTTTTCCAGGTGTTTTGGAAAAAAATCTTCAATAAACTCCTGCCCGGTTTCCGTAAGATGAATCAATACTGCCCGCCGATCATTGGGATCAGGCTCTCTCTTTACATGTCCACATTTTTCCAGATTATCAATCACCATTGTTACATTTCCACCGCTTTTCAGCAGCTTTTCCCCAATCGTTCTCTGGTTAAGCGGGCCCAGGTGATGTAGCACCTCAAGCGTACCAAACTGACTGACTGTTAAATCTGCTTGAGCCAGGTGTTTGTTCAGCCTATTATTCAGCGACTCGGTAGAACGCATCAATTTTATAAATGCGTTTAGCGTGTTCTGCTCCTCTTGGCTGCCTTTATAGTGAGTGCCCATAATTTCCCTATTTAATATATCTCATCAGGTTTTAACTCCTTCTACCTGTTAAATATATATGTTTTAAATGAATCTCTATGCAGATTTTATCCTGGCATATTTTCTTTTTCCAACCTTCAGTTCAAATTCACTGCCTGAACTAAACGTTATCTCATGGTTAATATCTTTCACTTTTTCATCATCCACCGAAACACCACCCTGTTTAATCAGCCTCTTCGTTTCACCGTTACTCTGGGTGAAACCGGTTTCCGAAATCACATCAAGCAGCCGTACGGTTGATCCTTCATCAAACTCAAAGGTAGGTGCGTCATCAGGAATTTCTTTGTTGATGACCGTTTTCTCAAAATGCTCCTTCGCTTTCTTCGCCTTCCCCTCGCCGTGGTACATTCTTGTAATCGTATATGCAAGATAATGTTTCGTATTTCGCGGATCTTTTTCTACCTGCTCTTTAATATTTTTCAACTCATCAGTTGGTATATCCGTCACAAGTTCAAAATAGGAGTAAATCAAATCATCCGGAATGGATAGTGCTTTTCCATACATATCATTCGCCTCTTCGCTGATGCCAATATAGTTATCATACGATTTACTCATTTTTTTACTTCCATCAGTCCCGACCAGAAGAGGCATCATCAAACAGACCTGGGGGTCCTGTCCATCATCCTTCTGCAGATCACGACCTACGAGTAGATTAAACTTTTGATCCGTTCCGCCCAGCTCCACATCTGATTTAAGGTGTACGGAATCCTGTCCCTGTGCCAATGGATATAAAAACTCGTGTAGTGAAATTGGTTCATTTGCTTCAAATCGTTTGGAAAAATCATCCCGCTCAATCATCCGCGCAACCGTTAATTTTGAACTGAGCTTAATCACCCCTTCAAACGTTACCGGCCCGAGCCAATCGGAATTGTATACGATTTCTGTTTTTTCTCGATCCAGTATTTTTCCGGCTTGATCGAGATAGGTCTTTGCATTCTCTTTGATATCCTCGGGCGAAAGTGAAGGACGCGTTTTGTTTTGCCCGGTTGGATCACCAATTAGTGCGGTAAAATCTCCTATAATCAGAATTATTTTATGGCCCAGATTCTGGAACTGGCGCATTTTTCTTAAAATCACGGAGTGTCCCAAGTGTAGATCGGGCCGGGTAGGATCGCACCCAAGCTTAATACGAAGCGGTTTATTCTCTTTTTTCGACCGCTTCAGTTTTTCAACAAGTTCATCTTCCGGTACAATTTCTACGGTACCGCGTTTTATAATCTTTAGTTGTTCGTCAACAGGTTTAAAGCTCATAATGATACGTTTTCAAAAATAGGTAATGTTCTGATTGGGTTATTTTCTTCGATCGCTTCTTCTATAGTAGCAATAAAATTGTCAGCGCCGGGTACAACGGTGGCGATCATATCAAATGCGGCGGGCGCCATCACAATAACTATCGGGTATGAAAAGGAGTCTTCTCGTGAATCTTCGGCCGGCATATTAAATCCCGCGAGAAGCAGTAAAACCGCGCTAACTACAATCCCCGATTTTAACACTCCGAAACAGAGTCCGGCTATACGGTTGATAAAATTAATCTTCAGCAACTCCAGAAACTTTTTTGTGGTGTAGGCCAAAAATTGAGTGATGGCTACGATCCCCACAAATAAAACAACGCCGGTAACGATGGTAGCTGTATCAGGATTGGTAAAAAGGGGTTCTGCAACTGCAGAAACCGGCTTCATGTATTTAAATGTCACATATACGGCAAGTATAATTCCGGCTATTCCCAGCACCTCTTTAATGAAGCCGCTTGTAAAACCTTTATAGGCGAAATATCCAATGGGCACGAGTATGAACAAGTCGAGTAAGTTCATACTTTTCTGTTATTAGGAGAGTTCTTCTTTTACGATACGGCTAACGGTACCGCCTTCAGCCTTACCTTTCAGTTTGCCCATCATAACGCCCATTACTTTCCCCATGTCGGAGATGTCTGTGGCGCCCATTTTTTCGATTTGTTCTTTTACAGCTGCGCGAACTTCATCATCTCCCATCATTTCGGGCAAAAACTCTTCGATAATTTTCAGTTCATCCCGCTCCTTATCGGCAAGTTCTTTTCTGTCGCCTTCATCAAACTGCTCGATGGACTCTTTCCGTTGTTTGGCGGCTTTCATCAAAACTTCTACAATCTGCTCATCATCGATTTCTCCTTCCCCGCCTTTTCGTTCACTAATCTCTTTTTCAAGAATTTTAGCTTTCAAAGAACGGAGTACTCGTAGCCGATCAACCTTTTTCTGCTTCATGGCTGATTTCAGTTCGTCTAAAATGGATTCTTTTATACTCATGGTTTCTTTTTCCTAAAATGTAAGCAAAAAAAAAGGTTCCACCCGAATGGATGCAACCTTTTTATAATCACCTTATAATAATCTTACGCTTTATTTTTTTGAATAAAGTCTTTCACGGTATCCTGGTCAACCATTGTCTCCCTGAATGCAAATTTTCCACGTGCATTCTTAGTAGAAATAATAACCTTTGCCATTTTTCTTTGTGATGCCTTTAAGGCTTGTGCATCTTCTCCAAACGCTTGTTTCTTAGCCATAATACTGCCCTATTTAATTTCTTTGTGAATTGTATGCTTTCGGAGCACGGGATTGTATTTCTTCAGCTCGATTCGTTCCGTTGTGTTTCTACGATTTTTCATCGTCACATAACGGGAGCTCCCCGGCTTTTCAGTACATTCAAGAATTACCTGTATGCGAGTTCCTTTAGCCATGATTATATATCTTTAAGTAGTGTTCCTTTCCTTCTGGCCTCTTTTAATACGGCGGAAATTCCTTTCTTATTAATAGTTCTCACTGTTTTAGCGGAAACCTTCAGTGTTACCCACTTGTCTTCTTCTGGGATATAAAATCTTCTTTTTTGAAGATTTAACTGAAATCGATGCTTCGTCTTATTGTTAGACTTTGATGATCGATATCCGTTTAAAGCAGACTTTCCGGTAATGTCGTCTTTGCGTGCCATAATTCAATCTGTTATCCTTTTTTTGATAGACACCAAAATTACCGCTATTACCTATAAATTTCAAACCTCATTTTCATCAAATATTTCAAAGCCTTTTTAACCCCCATTTTTAATTGTTTTTAAAATTCCAAAACACCGTTTCCAAGCCCATCTCTCAACCCCCTAATTAAAACCCCTGCTTTTTTTGAATTGGCGCTTACAAGCGGTATTTTCTGCCATCTCAGAGGCTATTTTAACCATTACTCAACCCTATATATGGCACAAAAGAAAAAATCTGACTATAAAGCAGAAAATATTCAGGTATTAGAGGGGCTCGAAGCTGTTCGAAAACGACCCTCAATGTATATTGGTGATACCGCCTCGCGCGGGCTTCATCACCTTATCAATGAAGTTGTTGATAATTCCATTGATGAAGCGCTCGCCGGGCACTGCGATCATATCGAATTAACCATCCATAAAAATGGATCCATCACCGTTTCTGATAACGGCCGTGGTATTCCTGTTGATGAACACCCAAAACTAAAATTACCGGCTGTAGAAGTGGTTCTTACAAAACTTCACGCAGGTGGTAAGTTTGATAAAGACTCCTATAAAGTATCCGGTGGTCTGCACGGTGTTGGTGTAAGTTGTGTAAATGCACTCTCTTCAAAATTCCAAGCTGAAATTCACAGAGATGGCACCATCTATGTAATGGGTTTTGAAAAAGGAAAAACAGTTACTCCTTTACAAGAAAAAGGGAAAACTGATTTAACGGGAACAAAGATTAACTTTTTGCCCGATCCCGAAATTTTTACACAAACTACTGAATTTAAGTTTGATGTAATTGCAGATCGTATGCGAGAACTGGCTTTTCTTAATCCTGAAATTACCGTCGAAATCATCGATGAAAGGGTTGAGGAAGATGAAGAGGAGAAAACGGTTTACCATTACGCCGGTGGTGTAAAAGATTTCGTTACCTATCTCGATGAAAGTAGAGATAGCGTCATGAAAGAGCCTATCTACATTTCGGGTCAAGTAGAAGATGTTCCCGTGGAACTGGCCATTCAGTATAATGATGGATTCAGTGAAAATGTACACTCCTACGTTAATAACATTAACACTCGCGAAGGTGGAACTCATATTTCAGGTTTCAGACGCGCTTTAACGCGATGCCTGAAAAATTATGCCGAAAAGAATAACATCATAAAGGCCAAGAGTAAAATCTCCATATCAGGTGAAGATTTCCGCGAAGGAATGACCTGTGTACTGAGTGTTAAAGTTTCGGAACCTCAATTTGAAGGCCAGACCAAAACAAAGCTCGGTAACTCTGAAGTTCAAAGTGCTGTAGAAGTAATTGTTTACGAGAAACTGAACGAATACCTCGAGCAGAATCCAAAAATTGCCAAAAAGATTCTTGAAAAAGTTGTCGTCGCGGCGGAAGCTCGTGAAGCAGCCCGAAAAGCACGACAGCTTATTCAGCGTAAAAGTGTAATGAGTGGCGGCGGCCTTCCCGGAAAACTTGCCGACTGTTCCATTAAAGACCCTGCACACAGTGAAGTTTACCTGGTTGAGGGTGACTCTGCGGGTGGTTCAGCAAAAATGGGTCGTAACCGAAGTTTCCAAGCTATTCTGCCGCTTCGTGGTAAGATCCTGAATGTGGAAAAAGCAAAAATCAACAAAATCCTGGAGAACAAGGAGATTCAGGCGATGATTACCGCCTTAGGTACTGGTGTTGGACAGGAGGAAGATTTTGATATTGATAAACTTCGTTATCATAAAATTATCGTCATGACTGATGCTGATGTTGATGGTTCACACATCCGCACGCTTCTGCTCACATTTTTCTTCCGATATATGCATCCGCTTATTGAGCGTGGCCACGTATATATTGCAACACCACCGCTCTATAGAATTACAGCTTCCCGTGGTGAATTGCATTACGCCTGGGATGATGACACTCGAGACAAAATCATCAAGGACCTTAAGAGCTCAAGGAAAAAGTTCGATGTTTCACGCTATAAGGGTCTCGGTGAGATGAACCCGGAACAGCTTTGGGAAACAACAATGGATCCCGAAACAAGAACACTGCAACAGGTAACGGTAGAAAATGCCGCTGCTGCAGATAAAATGTTCTCTACTCTAATGGGTGGCGATGTAGAACCAAGGCGAGAATTTATAGAGCGAAACGCCAAATACGCTAAGCTCGATATTTAAAGAAACAGGGTCGGATTGCTGAATGATTTATGATTTAGAGTTCAGCACCCTTCCTGTATCAAAAAATACTTTCGTAACACAACATTCACGATACAATTTTATAAAGCATGGCTAGTGAAAAAATTATTCCAATTACCATTGAAGATGAGATGCAATCGTCGTACATCGATTATTCGATGTCGGTTATCGTCTCAAGGGCACTTCCTGATGTACGGGACGGCCTAAAACCTGTTCATCGCCGCATTCTTTACGGAATGAGCGATTTAGGGATGCTTCATAACAGAAACTATAAAAAGAGTGCTCGTATTGTCGGTGAGGTTTTAGGTAAGTATCACCCACACGGCGACTCTGCTGTTTATGATTCTATTGTTCGAATGGTACAGGACTTTTCCCTCCGATACCCACTTGTTGACGGCCAGGGAAATTTCGGTTCTGTTGATGGTGACTCCGCTGCAGCCATGCGTTATACTGAAGTTCGTATGCAACGAATTGCAGAAGAACTGCTTACGGATATCAACAAGAACACGGTTGATTATCAAACCAACTTTGATGACACACTTCAAGAACCCACTGTTCTTCCTTCCATGTTGCCAAACCTCCTTCTAAATGGAGCCTCCGGTATTGCGGTGGGAATGGCAACAAATATGGCACCACACAATTTAACCGAAGTGGTTGATGGTGTTGTTGCCCAGATCGAAAATCCCGATATCGACGCCAAAGGGTTGATGGAGCACGTTACAGCCCCTGATTTCCCAACCGGTGGTATTATTTACGGTTATGAAGGAGTAAAAGAGGCCTATGAAACAGGACGCGGTAAAGTTGTGATGCGTGCCCGCGCTAATGTTGAGGAGCTTCGTAACAATCGCGAGCAAATTATTGTTACTGAAATTCCTTATCAGGTTAACAAGGCTACGCTGATTGAAAAAATTGCGAAACTGGTAAATGACGAGAAAGTAACTGAGATTTCTGAAATTCGAGATGAGTCTGACCGTGAAGGTATGCGGATCGTCATTATCCTTAAGCGCGGATCGAATGCCGGGGTTGTGTTAAATCAGCTTTACAAATACACCCAGATGCAGCAAACGTTTGGTATTATCAACCTCGCGCTTGTTAAAGGGCGGCCAAAAGTGATGGCGCTCAAAGAGTTAATCCAACACTTTATTGAGCACCGTATCGAGGTGATCCTTCGTCGTACCATGTACGATCTGGATCAAGCTGAATCCCGAGCTCATATTCTTGAAGGTCTCAAAATTGCCCTCGATAATCTTGATGAGGTTATCAAAACAATTCGGGCGGCAAACAGTCCACACGAAGCAAATGTAGAGCTTCGTAAGAAATTTGCGCTGACCGATCTGCAGGCCAAAGCTATTTTGGATATGCGACTGCAGAAATTAACCGGCCTCGAAAGAGATAAAATTGACCAGGAGTATCGCGAGATTGTTGACAAAATTGCGGACTTCCGAAAAATTCTCTCCAACCGTGATGAGCAGAAGATGATCATCAAGAATGAACTGCTCGAAATTAAAGATCGATACGGTGATGAGCGCAGAACTGAAATTGTTTATTCTGCTGATGACTTCAACATTGAGGACATGATTGCCGATGAAGATGTTGTGGTTACCATTTCAAACCGTGGGTTCATCAAACGAATGCCCGTAAGCGGTTATCGTCGACAGCGGCGTGGCGGTAAAGGGATGAAAGGAACGACGACAAAAGATGACGATTATGTAGAGCATCTATTTGTGGCGACCAACCATAATTACATCCTCTTCTTTACGGAAAAAGGAAATTGCTACTGGCTGAAAGTTTATGAAATTCCCGAGGGGTCACGGCTTGCCCGGGGGCGTGCAATTGTAAACCTGATCGACATCGAAAAAGATGATTCGATTAAAACATTTGTGCCCGTCAAAACGCTTGATGAAGAGGAGTACATTAAAAATCACTCCATTATCATGGCAACCAAAGATGGACAGGTTAAAAAGTCTTCGCTTGAAGATTACAGCCGACCGCGTAGAGATGGAATTATCGGAATTAACATTAAAGAAGGTGACTCCCTCCTCGGCGCTGCATTAACTGATGGCGAGAGCAATGTTATTTTAGCCAATAAGAATGGACGAGCCATTCGTTTCCACGAAAAAGAAGTTCGAGAAATGGGACGAAACACATCCGGAGTTCGAGGGATGAACCTCGACGATAATGATGAGCTCGTTGATATGGTTGTTATTAAAAACACTCACGAAGCTACCGTTCTTGCAATGTCTGAGAATGGATACGGTAAGCGATCGCTTGTTGATGATTACCGCGAACAGAGTCGCGGCGGTAAAGGAGTTATTACTTTAAAAATTACTCCAAAAACCGGTAAACTTGTTGCACTTAAAGAGGTATCCGACAATGATGATCTAATGATCATTACCGAGAAAGGAAAGGTTATCCGCATGCAGTGCAAGGGTTTACGAACAATGGGGCGAAACACGCAAGGTGTTCGCATCATGCGTCTTGATGAAGATGGAAAGATCGGCGCCGTAACGCGTGTCGTAAACGAAGACGAAGATGAAGACGAGGCCCCGGTTGTTAAATAACAACTGACCTTAAAAACTGACTCTATTAAAAAAGGCTCCACTTTGGAGCCTTTTTTATTTTCTATAATTTTTCTTCACTTTTCAATGACCGGGTTTTTTTAACTCTGATATCATTCAGATTTATTCTCCGATTTTTACTTCAATTCTTTTTCAGAAGTTTCCCCTTCAATATTTGAGTTTTTAGCTATCCCTTTCTCTCCCCTCTAAAATTTCAGCTGTCCAACATTTTTCTCAACAACTCTTTTCTTTTCTGTACCAGCTCTTCCGGAGACAAAATTTCTACATTGTCAGCAAATTGCAGAAGCCATTTGTTGATATAGTCAAAATTCTCGAAATGAAAGCTTACTTTAATTTTTTTATTAGAAACGGGCTTTTCCTTAAATATTTTTGTCGGCAGATTCGCTCTAAACGGGCGATCTGCAGATTCATCAACCAGCACCTCTATTAATTGACCAAGCTCGTTAGATTCAAAAATAAGTGCCTCTACGTCAATATCACCCTTCTCCTCCTGTTTTTCATCGATGATTTTTACGTTTGACATCCGATCGAGCACAAAATTCCGATTTGCCTCTCTTTTTTCTGAATATCCAATTACGTTCCAGTGATCTCTGTAAAAAACCAAAATATACGGATCGATTTTCCGATCGGTTTTTTCGCCATCGCGTTTTGCCTCATATTCAAACTCCAGCTTTTTCTTTTGAGAAATCGCACTGCTCACTAAATACCAATTTCCTCCCTCTTTTTTTTCTTGACCGAAATGAAGAAATGGATCTACCACCGTTCGATTATCGAGCGACTCCATAAATTCTTTAAGATCATCAGGCAGTGCATTTTTAATTTTCAACTCTACTCCTTTTGCATCATCCACAAGCATTTTGTCAACCTGAGATTTTGCAAAATTAAGCCCAACCATAATTGTGGCGAGCTCTCTTGAGTTGAACATAAGTGGCGGAACTTTGTACCCATCCATAATTCCGTAACCGCTATACTCATCCCACGTAACCGGGACTTCAATTTCCGACAGCACATTAAAATCCCTGAATATTGTCCGCCTGCTCACTCCAAAAGTGTCGGCCAGCTCATCAACCGTTAACCGTTTTTTTGATTCCTGGAGCATCAGGATTAGCTTCATTCTTCTTTCAGAACTTTTTAATCGAGACATATTTCAACCCTGTTTTTTTTATTTGCGGTAAGTTAAGAAATGCACACAATTCACAAACACAAAATTCGCAGTAATTGAGCGGGTCATTTTAAAATCCGGGGAGATCGCCAGCCACAGATGCGATCAACACTCAACTCATCTCTTTAAGATCTCTCTATTTTTTATTTGGAAAAAATCACATATATCCGATTATCGCTATTCGAACAAACACACGTTTACCTCTCAATCACCAACAACCCCTTCCCCTCATAAAACTCCTCTTCTTTGCCAAATTGAAAACTGTAGAGTGTAGCATTCAATTTTTTCTTGGATTGACGGAGCTCTTTTTCCGCACCCTCGACTCCCTTCCACATAACAATTGTTTTCCAGGGCTTACTCCCCAAAAGCCGGAGAAGATCATCCACTTTGAATGCGTGTTTTGTTACAATTCCCGTGCCCTTTTTAAAGTCTACCAGTGATATACTTTTGGGCAACACTTGGGCATTTTTCAATTTAAGGGTCTCAACAATATCGGAAACTGCCTTCATTTTACTTTTCCTATTGTCATTCAGCCACCACTGACTATCGCCGCTTTTGCATATCGCCAACGGAATTCCGGGCAGCCCCCCACCCGTACCGGAGTCCACCCACCTTGTATGCTTTTGGGTTAACCCAATTGCCATCGGTAGCAGCGAATGGACAATATGCTCACGCACTGTTTCACGTGAAACAGCTCGACTCACCAAATTTATCTTCTCATTCCAGTCTAAAAGAAGATCTAAATAAGCTTCCAGACCCTTCTCGTTTTCATTAAAAATTACTCTTGCCCGTTGCAGTGTTTCATGTGGAACATCCACACGTTCAAAATCTTGTTTCACGTGAAACTCCTTATCGTTTTAAGTAGATCATTAGAACTGAGATATCGCTGGCCGAAACACCACTTATTCTGGATGCCTGACCAATGGTTTCCGGCTTAATTTTAGTGAGCTTGCTCTGCCCTTCCGATGAAAGGCTTTGGATTTTATTGTAATCGATCTGCTCCGGAATGTGAGCATTTTCTTTGTTACTGAGTTCTTTCACCATCTCAAATTCCCGCTCGATGTATCCGGAATATTTAATCTGAATCTCCACCTGTTCAAGAACCCTTCGGTTTGATGTGATTTCAGCTACCTTCTCCTTGAGCTCACTGTCTGCTTCAAGCAGATCATCAAGGTGAACTTCAGGCCGGGGAATTAAGGACTTGGCCTTTACGGGTTGAGACAGTGTTGAGGTTCCCAGCTTTTCAAGCATCGGATCCATCTTCTCCGGACGAACGGTATACTCGCTCACCAGGTCATGGAGTTTATCTACCTCCTCTTTCTTTTTCTTGAATCGCGAATGACGCTCTTCACCTACCAATCCAATTTTATGACCCAGTTCCGTTAATCGAAGATCCGCATTATCTTGGCGCAACAAAATTCGGTGCTCTGCACGAGATGTAAACATTCTGTACGGCTCTTCGGTACCCTTATTGATCAGGTCATCAATCAGTACACCAATGTATGCTTCGGACCTCTGCAAGATAAACGGCTCTTTATCATCGATATAGAGAGCGGCATTAATTCCGGCCATCAGTCCCTGGCAAGCAGCCTCCTCATAACCTGTGGTTCCGTTGATCTGCCCTCCAAAGAACAGACCATCAACTATTTTCGTCTCCATATTTCTTTTTATTTGATGGGGAGGAAAATAGTCATACTCAATCGCATAACCCGGGCGAAGCATTACCGCCTCTTCAAATCCCGGGATGGTTCGAAGAGCATGATACTGAACATCCTCAGGCAGAGAAGTTGAAAAACCGTTCAGATACATTTCGTAGGTATCCCACCCTTCCGGCTCAAGGAAAAGCTGGTGACTATTCTTATCTGAAAAACGATCGATCTTATCCTCTATGCTTGGACAGTAACGCGGCCCGATGGATTGAATCCGTCCATTGAACATCGGGCTGCGATCGAATCCCGTTTTCAACATCTCATGAACATCATTATTTGTATACCCAACCCAACAAGTAAGCTGCTCATCTTTGTCGGGCAATTCATCTGTCAGAAAAGAAAACGGATTCGGGTCATCATCACCATATTGAATTTCCAATTGACTGTAATCAATTGAACGTCCATCAATACGAGGGGGTGTTCCGGTTTTTAATCTGCCAACTTCGAACCCAAGCTTTTCTAAGGCCGCTGATATTCCGACCGAGGCTCGCTCACCCGATCGCCCCCCACCATATTGACTCTCACCAATATGTATCAATCCATTTAAAAACGTACCGCTTGTTAAAATAACGGATTTAGACTCAAACGTTTGTCCGGTCTGAGTTTTTACACCCGTAACCGTCTTACCGCTTTCATCGGTTAAAATATCCACAACGTTATCTTGTCGAAAGTGGAGGTTGTCTACTTTCTCGAGCTGCTCCCTCATCATTTTAGAGTAGAGACTACGATCACTTTGGCAGCGCGGACTCCACATCGCCGGTCCTTTACTTAAATTGAGCATTCGAAATTGCACTCCGCTTCCATCACTGACTATACCACTCATTCCTCCGAGGGCATCAATCTCTCGCACCAGTTGCCCCTTGGCAACTCCACCCATGGCAGGGTTGCAAGACATCTTAGCGATATCATCTAAATTCATTGTGATCAAAAGGGTTTTAGCCCCCATCTTTGCAGAAGCTCCCGCAGCTTCGCTACCTGCGTGCCCCGCTCCGACTACAATTACATCATATGCGGGATATAAACTACTCATAAACATTTGTTTTTATTTCACTTAGCAACCTAAACGGCTTGATTTGATACATCATTAAAAATATCGCTTTATTTTGAAAGTCTAAATGATTTAAAATCAACATCAACCATGCCTTCAACAACGATAAAAAGGCTGAAAACTTACCCTTTGATCTATGTGGTTTAACAAAAAAGAGACAGAAAAAAAGAACAACTATTTTTCAGAAGAGTGGATATCAGAGTGGAAAAAATCTATTAACAAGAGTGACGACTATAAAAAAAAGGGTAAAGGTTGGAATGCTCCACTTATCATAAAGTTCGATCCTGTTCCTGAAATATTCAAAGAGAATGACGCCATAGGAATCTATCTGAATTTAAAGTATGGATCCTGTGAAGAAGCTCGCTATGCGAAAAATGAAGATATTCCGAAGTGTGATATCGTATTGACCGCGGATGAAAAGACCTGGGTTCAGCTCATGGAAAAAGGGCAAGATCCCACCATGCTGATTATGAAAAACCGTTTGAAGATGGAGAAAGGGAGTCTTGTTCTATTATCAACCCAAAAGAAAGCAGCAGAGTCTCTTTTAAAAACTGCACCCTCCTATTCAGACACCCATAGCAGTTCCGCACTATTTGAGAATGACAAAATAAAACCACGAAGTCACGATAAATTTGCAACCACAAGCCGAGGTTTAAACAGGGACAGTTTTCCCATGCAGTTATTTCAAAAAGCTAAAGTGTATGGCACATGGAACCCCACTGACATTGATCTTAGCAAGGACAAAAATGATTGGGAGAAGCTCGATGAAGGTCAGAAAAAAATAATCACCCACCTCTCGGGTCTATTTATGGCCGGAGAAGAGGCCGTTACTTTGGACTTGCTTCCACTAATAGGCGTTATTGCTAAAGAGGGGAGAATTGAAGAAGAGATCTATCTTACATCATTTTTGTGGGAAGAGGCAAAACATACAGAGTTTTTTGCACGGTATACCGAAGAGGTCATGATCGGCCCCACGAATTTCGAAGAGTTTCATGGCCCTTTATACAAAGTTCTATTTTATGAAAAACTCCCCCGGACGTTGAGCAGACTCGAGACAGATCCATCTCCACTTGCACAATTAAAAGCATCTGCCACTTATAATATTATAGTTGAGGGGACACTGGCAGAAACAGGCTATGAAGCGTATCACAAAATGCTAAAAGAGAACGACATCATGCCGGGTATGCAGGAGGGTATTACCAAACTAAAGCAAGATGAGTCCAGGCATATCGCATATGCACTATATCTGATTGAACGGCTGCTGAAGGAGAATAAAAAACTCGTAGAACCACTTGAAAAAGAATTGGAAGATCTACTTTATGATGCAACCAATATCATTCAGGAGATATTTAGTTTTTATGATGATGAGCAGGTCCCTTTTGGTTTAGAAAAAGAGTGGTTTCTGAATCATGCCGTTAAACAGTTCCAAAAACGTTTACACGCACTAGGCCTAGACAGATAATTATTAAAACTCACTCTTCTACATAGATGACATCATCCCAATTCCAAAAATGACCATCACTATGGAATAAAATGCAACCAAAATAGCCATCCATAAAAGTGTTGCCTTGGCCCAATTTGCTTTGTTGGTATTTGTAGCGTCACCAAACCCCCAAACAAACAGCATAATAAATCCAACAATCGGAATTGCTGCTATGAGAAGAGTAATGACCCAATCTTTTACCGAAAGTGTTGCTTCTTGTTGATGTGTTGTCTCCATAACGTCTTGATCTCTTTATAATTGACTCTCATCTTTTCTTAAACCAACAAATAAAATAAACGCCAAATAAAGTTTAAAAGCAAAGAGTGATCCGATCCGCCTGTTGGCGGAAATTCGCGACCTACCCGAAGTATCGGGACAGGCGTTCTAACCAGCTAGTATACAATCTCTTTTAGATCAAGTTCACCGGAAATAAGCTTTTCAATCACCTCTCGGCTTTTCATATTCTTTACCCATTTTTCCGCTTTCATCGCTCTGGAACGAGACTCAAACGTAATAGATGTTTTGAGCTTCCAAGGAATACCTTTTTTCGTGGACAAAGACTTCCCGGCGTTGTGCCTCTGCAGACGCTCCTCAAGATTCTTGGTATGACCAACGTAGTACTGATCAACCCGCTCGCTATATAGTATATAGAGATCGTACATAGATTCTTGATTTATCTCCCAAACAAAAAAAGCTGCCCATAATTAAATGAGCAGCTTTTTAAAGCGATCCG
>SKWF01000098.1 GCA_007129085.1 Balneolaceae bacterium
GGGGCCATTCATAATCCTGCACCGAGTCCAGCTCACCGGTTTCATCCGATAGATCACAAGAGATCAACAACAATGATCCGACAAGAAAAATTATGATGCTTTTGGAATAGTACATAAGCAGATACAAAATTTGGAGCAGCAAGTTTATAAAATCGTGGCCAGCTGAACCAGAGTGCTGTATGTAGTATTAACTTACCGGGTCGATTTTTCGTTTATAAGTGTACAAATTTTTAAAAACAAGACTCAAAACTCCCATCGCAACATCGCATTGATATTACGCGCAGGCATGGGATTGTTACGGTCTTCCACGCGGCTCAGGTGATCGCGGTAGCTTTCGTTGAGCAGGTTATCAACCCGAAGCGTAAATGATACTCCGTGGCCAAACCGGTACCCGGCGTCCATACCAACCAGCAGATATCCGTCGGTTGAGTCTTCATTTGGTGCAACTCTATCTTGGGTATTGGCAATTCTCAACCTGGGACCAATCCACCAATCACTTGTATCGTACATCATGGAGAGATGCGTACGGAATGGTGGAATAAATGGCAGATCGTTCGGTTCTCCCACACGTTCACGGCCTCTCACGTAATCGAATCCAACACCTGCTCGAAGCTGTTCGGTAAAGGCTATATTGGTCTGTAATTCGAAACCGTAAAAAAGGGCATCTGTTGAACCATACTCGAAAACTGGAAGTCCTGAAGGTTCATGGATTTCGCCTGTAGGTGAAAAATTGACAAAATTATTGATCCGGTTCATATAGAGTGAAAGTTCACCCTGTAGGCGGCTTGATCTGTAATTCAAAAACAGATCGGTACCAATACTAATTTCATTATCTAAAGTTGGCTCCCCTACATCAAACGACCCTGCAGCCAAATGTGGTGCGTTGGAGTAGAGCTCTTCTATACCGGGTGTGCGAAATGCCCTGGCAATCTGGAAACCGGCCTCCCAATTTCTGTTTGGCGTATAGTTCATTCCCACAGCGCCGGCAAATATCAGGTCGGACCGATCCTCAAATTCATCTGCATCGGTAAAGAGTTCATTGGTCTTTACGAATGTCTCCTTAAACTCCAGACGTGCTCCTGTTTTGATATTCAACACTGAGTTCAGACGTATCTCTTCGTACAGGTAACCGGCAAGGAAATAGCTGTCGGCATCGGGTGTTAAGGCTTCATCACCTCCAACGGCAAGCTGTGAGTAATTCATACTAAGCCCAAGGGCTCCCTCAAAGCGACCAAGAGGTTTGTGTCGCAGCAGTAGTGAACTGCTTACCGTCTGCTGATTGAATGATATTTCGAGATCCTCTTCCACGCTTCCATCCGGATTGATCTCCGACTCGATCTCTTGATGTGCATAATCACTATACTGAACTCTCAGTTCAGCCAGTTCAAAAAAGCTATTCATCTCTAGCGTGGAGACACTCTGAAGGTTATTACGATTCATGCGTATCTCCACATTTTCGTTTGGGTCATTAATGGCCTCAGGCAGACCGTACGTGTAATCCATCCCTGATAGTGAAAGTCCCGTTTCAAAATTCCCCGATCGGTATCCTACACCGGTACCATAACTGATATTATTGATGGATGTATCCGGCAGTCTACCCTCAGGTGTGCGCAGATCCCCACCATCTCGGTAGATCATGCGCCCGGTTGCTGCAAATTTATCACCTCCATACTGCACACGTGCAAGACCAGCTCCCATATCATTCACCGTTGCCGCGTGTGTTGCGAGACTGCCTGAAGGCCCCAAGTCCCAGTCGCGCGGCATGTCATTACTAAACATGTTCACCACACCACCGATTGCGCTCGATCCATAAAGAAGACTCGCAGGGCCTCTAATTACCTCAACTCGGTCCATAGAGAGTGGATCGAGTGATACAGCATGATCTACAGCCGTTCCGGAGAGGTCGCCCATTCGTTCACCATTTTGAAGAACTAAAACACGGTCCCCATCAAGTCCGCGAATAACGGGACGCGATGGTGCCGAGCCAAACGAACGGTTTGAGACGCCCGGATTTCCATCCAGAATTTCACCAAGACTGGGAGCAGCTTTCTGCTGAAGATTTTCCTTGTTCAGTGCTTGAGCAGGCTGATACTGGATACTGCGTCCAAGTGGGGAGCTTGTTACTATCACGTCCTCAGATTGAATGACATCGGTCATCATCTCTATCGTTACAAATCCGTCCTCGGGATGATCGATGGATCGTTTAATTTCACTAAAACCAACCGCACGAATCTTCAGCGTATACTTCCCTCCCGGGAGATCTTCAAATATAAAGTCTCCGTTAGCATCTGCGGCCGTGCCCTGCTCTGTTTCTTGAATTATAATTGTTGCCCCGGGAATCGGGTCACCGGTTGCAGCTTCAACTATATTGCCTTGCAGTGGTTCATTTCGCTCTATACCATACACTGAATTATTTCCTGCTGTTAAGAAAAAGAATACTACGAAACTCAGAATTAATACCCGCCATTTCTCGTTTTTCGAATCAAGCATATCCATACACCTATTAATTTTTAGCCTACACTAAATTTACTGTATTTTAGCCTTAGCTAAAAATTATTTTATAGATATAAAATTCCATACTGAGAGTTCATCAAACAGGAATAGAGTGTGTTTTAAAGGAGTGCAGAAAATGGTTTAATATTACAAATTCAACAGTTGAGCAGCTGTCGGTTTTACCTATTTTGTCTCAAGGCATGATGGACACTCCACCCACTCTTCGGAGGGTATGGATTGAATTGCAGCCGGGCTAGTTCCTCTTTCAAAAACCGGCTTGAACAGCACATTTCCTTCATCTTGTTCGCTGCCACAACTATGGCAGTTTACATCATGGGCTGCCCTGGTGGGAGTATAGCCGGTAATTACCCAGCCATCATGACCCTGGTGGGCCGCCAGACTTTCCAGAGCGGCGCGTACCGTTTGAGACTTATTCCCTTTGTAATATTTTTTTGCCAGGCGATCGAGTAGTTGTACCGTTTCGTCATCAAGCGTAAAATTGAGTCGTTTCATATTACTCTTCAGGTTTGTCTTCTATTTCGGGGTGATGCTGGTGATTATGATTTGTGCACTCTTGATGGTGCCGGTAGTTCATCCAGTGGCCAATAATGAGCATAAAACTTCCGGCTATTGTAGCCACGGTCTCAAATACAAAGCCGAGCCAAAAGTGACCCAGCAGCCAACCTGCAAGAACTACCAAAAATCCGGCAATGAGCAGAGTTGTGATTTTTGTATCGAAATGACTTCTGCGTGCTGCGTAATAAACGATCGGCACAAGGGTAGCTATAAAAACGGGATGCGCCCATTCGTGCAGAAGGGGCATCAGGGATGAAAGTGGTAAAATGGAGATTAACACCGGAAAGAAAAGGCAATGAATTGCACAGATTCCGGATACCCCTATTCCCAATCGATCCCAAAGAATAGATGCTGTTAAACTTTTATCGGGCAAAATACAGTGTGTTACTTTTTGGTGTGTTTTTAGTGTGTATAAAAATACACACTTGCTAGTGCCCGATCAAGAGTGAATAAATTTCCCGTAAAGTATTTTACTCTTTCCGATCTTCCCCATTCTCATTTTTATTTTGCTCATCAGAACTGTCAGAATCATCATTTTCATTTACAGTTCTCTCAGTATCTATCTCTTCTCTCTTTTCATCCATCTCATCAATATCTCCATCCGGACTTTCATCAGCATCTGCTTGAGCATCCTCTTTGTTCTCGGAATTTCCTCCCTCTTCATCTTCTCTCTTTTCTACATAGTGATCAAATAGCTCTTCGGCATCTTCATCTTCCAGCTCCATCTGCCGCTCCATCAACAGTCGTCGATGGTCTGCCATATCATCATCTTTAAGAATCTCATCGATTTCGCGCGGTTTGGGGAGTTCATCAACCGAATTGATATCGAAATGTTTGAGAAAATATTTGGTTGTTTTGTACAGCAGCGGCTTTCCCGGGGAGTCGGCACGGCCTGATACCCGAATGAGCATTTTTTCCAGAAGCTGACGCAAAATATATCCTGAATCTACCCCTCGTATCTGATCGACTTCCGGTTTTGTGATCGGCTGTCGATACGCCACAATTGCCAAGGTTTCAATAGCTGATTGCGA
>SKWF01000129.1 GCA_007129085.1 Balneolaceae bacterium
ACACGCTGTGGAGTGATCTGTTTTGATTGATTTAGATGAAGAAAGGCCGCGTTTTTAAACGTGGCCTTTTTTGTTTGATGATTGGGTGGGTTCAGCTATCTTTTTAGATATAGGCTTTGAAAAACTTTTAATAGATACATTTCGACTTTACTCCACCCCGAAGGATCGGGACCGGAAAAACACCGGCTACGTTTCGTTACGCCTGCCTGTGCTAAAGCTTCTGCAGACAGGCGCAGTAAGGAGCAGCGTGACGTATGAAGTCGAAGTATCTCTGTGTTTTCAAAGCTTCCACATAGATTTTTTAAAAAAATAAAATTAGTGATGAGTGATAATACAGTATCAGATGTTTCTGTCGATCAACTTTTAGATGGTGAATACGGCGATTATTACAAGAACTATATTGATCAGTGCAGGGGTAAAACATTGCTTAAACAGCTGCATGATGGAAAGTCTGAGCTGTTAAATCTTCTCTCTCCGTTACCGGAAGAAAAGACACTCTATCGGTACGATGAAGGGAAGTGGTCCATCAGGCAGGTAATAGGCCATATGATAGATACGGAACGTATTATGGCATTTCGGGCTCTCGCATTTGCTCGTGGAGAGCAGCAACCGATTCCCGGCTATGATCATGATGCATACGTTCATCAGGCCAATTTTGATGAACGACCAGCCGCAGATTTGCTAGAAGAGTACGAAGCCAATCGATATTCTACAATTCAACTTTTTTCCTCTTTTACACCGGAAATGTTGACAAAAAAAGGAACCGCTAGCGATGTTGAATTTACGGTGCGTGCCCTTGGCTTTATTATTTGTGGACATGAATTACACCATATCACTGTGTTTAAAGAGCGGTATTTGAGTTAAAGCTATAATTAAATTGGTTTTCGAAACCTCCACTCATACATTCAGATTTTAAGTATAAACCATTTATAAATAGAAGGTTGTAATCGGTCAGTAGATGGATTTCTAATGGAGATCAGCAAATAATGGATCAAAATAACCCAAAGAGTTTGAAGTCATTGTGGAAATGGTACAAGCAGAAAGTGTACGAGAATTGCACCGGCCGTTCTGATGCCGAAAATAGACTGGAGTACTGGCGAAATCAGTTGTTTGCGGCAACAGTGCTGTACCTGATTCCCCTCAGCTTTATTGTTTTGATTCCCGGAATTTACATGGCGTTTGTAGAGCAATTGGTCTATTTGATTGTAGCCGATATAATTGCCGTAATTAGTTTATTACTGATCGCATTTGCCCCACGCATTTCTGTTTATCTTAGAAAGGTAATTTTTTGTATAGCCTTTTATTTGGTCTCTATTGCTCTTCTTTTTTATCTGGGTACATTCGGCCCGGGACTAATGTACTTGTTGGCAATGAGTGTTTTTGTAGTGTTGATTCTTGATCAGCGCTATGGTGTGGGAGTGGTGGTGCTCAACATAATTGTGTGTGTAGCACTTGGAGTTGAAGTGAATATCAACCTTCTGGACAGTGCAGCCTTATCGAATTACGAACTGGATAGCTGGGTTGCCGTATCTTCAAACCTTGTGTTTTTAAGTCTTCTTGCTGTTATTCTAATTCCAAAACTGTTTGATGGGTTGGAAAAGAGCATGGAGAAGCAGAATCGCTTGCGTTCAGAAATTGAAAAAAATCAACAGAAACTGGAAAAGTCAGTTGAGAGAGTAGAACAGAAAAATAGAGAGCTGAGCCGGTCGGAAGAAAACTATCGCAATCTGTTTGAGCTCAGTCCACTGCCAATGTATGTGTTTGACATGAAGAGCTATAAGTTTTTGGATGTTAACAAGGCGATGGTGAAAAAATATGGGTACAGCAGAAGGGAGCTTTTATCTAAAACGATAAAGGATGTGAGGCCACGGGAGGAGATTCCCCGATTGGTAGAAAAAGTAAATGAGGTAGGTAATAGTAGTGAAGTTCATGAGGTCGGTGTTTTCAAATACCGGAAGAATAACGGGGAGATTGTTTTGGCTGATATTACGACAACGACTGTTGATTATGAGGGGAATATTGCACGGTTAGTAATTGCGAATGATATCACGGAGCAGAAAAAAGCGGAAGAGGAGCTTCAGAAAAGTAAAGCGCGTTTACAGGGCATAATTGATTCCCAAACAAACTATTTAATACGAACAGATTTAGAAGGATACTACACGTATTATAATTCTAAGTTTGAGAAAGATTTCGGCTGGCTGCACAATACCAACGATTTAATCGGGCTACATTGCATGGAATCGATTATGGAGTATCACCATGAAAAAGTGGTTAAGATCGTTGAAAAATGTTTAAAAACCCCAAACCGTGTATTTCAGGTTGAAATCGATAAGCCCGGAAAAAATAATGATGTGCGTACTACAATTTGGGATTTTGTCTGTTTAACGGATTTATCGGGTAGCCCTTCTGAAATTCAGTGTGTTGGTATTGATATAACAGAAAAGAAAATTAGTGAGAATAAATTAAAACAGTCTCTTGAGGAGAAGAATACTCTACTGGCTGAAATTCACCATCGGGTAAAAAACAACTTAGCGGTGGTATCCGGGTTGATGCAAATCCAGGCGTTCGAAGAGGATAATAAAGAGGTGGAGGCAAAGCTTCTTGATAGTGTATCGCGAATTCGAACAATGGCGTCGATCCACGAGCTGCTATACGAATCTAAAAGCTTTTCGCAGATTAATTTCAGTAGCATGGTGAAAAAACTGTCTGCAGATATTACATCTGCAATGAAAGGCGAGAAAAAAATTGGACTGGAAATATCTGATGAACCCATTCAGCTAAATATTAACCAGGCTATTCCCTGTGCAATTATGATAAACGAGGTGTTAACGAACGCTTTTAAACATGCGTTTAATGGTAAAAATGAAGGGAAGATTGAGGTTTCTATAGAAACTGCAGGCGAAAAAGTAACGGTTTCTGTTCGTGATGATGGTGTGGGTTTTGAAGAAGGTAAAGTAAAAGATAGCGGCTCTCTTGGGTTGAACCTGATTCAGATTCTAACTCAGCAGATTGAAGGAGAGTATCAGTACAAAAATGCGGACCCCGGAACCCGATTTACCATAGAGTTTGTTAAAAAGGACATTAAAGGAGCTGCAAGTTCCCTTACTATATAATGATCAGGTAAAGTGATCCTGGGAGAGAGAGGCCTGAGCAGAGGTGACGGTAAGAAATGTGCCGGCTATGTTGTGAGGTACAATTATATTCATTTCATTGGTAGTAACTATTTAAACCGGATTGATCTCCCTCCGGAAAATAATTTAGATGGTATTAACCTATGAGTATGGATAAAAAACGCGCTGAAGAGTGGTTTGGGAAGCTGATCCGGGAAGGAATGGGTATGGTTGCGGTTCTGGGCCCTAAAGGAACCTATAAATATGTGAGCCCCTCTTACAAAACAATTTTGGGATATGAAGCGGATGAACTGATCGGCATTAATGCTTTTGAATTAATGCATCCTGAGGATTCTGAACGAACTTTTGAAGATTTTTTGTCTCATAAAACGAGCAAAAAAGAGAAATCATCACCCTATCGGTTTAGAAAAAAAGATGGCAGTTACATCTGGCTCCAATCATTCGGTACCAATCTGTTAGATGATCCCGATGTAAATGGAATTGTAGTAAATTCTGTAGACGCAACAGAATCGCACTATTACAATCGTCTCGACAGTTTGGAGCGGAAAGTTCTTGAGATGAACTCCGCGGGGAAGGACCTTGAAAGTTTATTGAGTGTTTATATTCAGGGAATAGAAGAGGTCCACCCGGGGATGCTCTGTTCTATTATGAAAGTAGAAGAGAATCAACTTTTCAACGTGGTTTCTCCAAATCTACCAAAGACGTACGTAGAGGCTATTGAGGGATTGGAAATTGGTAAAAACCGGGGAGCTTGCGGCACTGCGGCATACCTGGGAGAGAAAGTGATTATCTCCGATGCTGAAACTGACGAGCGGACCTCAGATTTTCTCGAGCTTGTTGAGAAATATCAATTCAAGGCATTGTGGTCTTGTCCGGTGAAAGATGAAGACCAGAAAGTGATTGCTACCATTGCAGCCTATTATCATGAGGCCGGGGA
>SKWF01000287.1 GCA_007129085.1 Balneolaceae bacterium
CCAAATGGGCGCTCATCGCACCAATTTTTGTACCGATGCTTATGCAGCTCGGAATTAGTCCAGACCTTACCCAGGCAGCTTACCGGGTAGGTGACTCCGTCTCTAATATTATCACGCCGCTATTGCCGTACTTCCCGCTTGTGGTGGTGTTTTGCCAGCGCTATGTGAAGAATACAGGTATCGGAACGCTGATATCGATGATGATTCCATACTCCATCATCTTTGGTGTAACCTGGACGATCTTCCTGCTTGTTTACTGGTGGTTGGGAATCCCGCTGAGTTTCGAAGCGAGTTATGTCTATCCGGCGAACTAAACCTTGTTTGTAAAAACAGGTTATAAGGATGTGAAAGCTAAAGCCTCGGTATTATGCCGGGGCTTTTTTTATGTGCTCGAATCAGACCTGACAGCGTCGGTCACTCTAATTCAACGCTGTCAGATCCGGTAGGTGCTGACAGGTTATATAAATTGACCTGACAGCATGCCCGCGTTTTTCGGGTTTCTGTCAGCGTCGATACAAGAGATAAGCCGAATGGCGGACACAGTCCAGCAGGTGTTGACAGGTTGATTAGTTCATCCCGACAGTTATACCTTTTATTCTAAACACTCAAGAAGCTGATTGAGCTCGGTAATGATCAGGTCAGGATCAAGGTTTTTACACCGGGAGTCATCTTCTCGCCACTTTAGTGATCGCTTATCTCCGGCGAACAGTGCCGTTTTCATACCGCATGCAGATGCAGCATAAACATCTTTCAGCATATCATTACCCACGTATAGAAACTCTTCCGGCTTGATATCGGGTGAGGACTGTTCGGCCTTTTCCAGAAACCGTTCATAAAATCGCAGTCCCGGCTTTTTCATTTTCTCCTCAAATGACCAGTGCAGCAGATCGGGAGAGAAACCCAGTTCTGTCAACGATTTTTTTGCCAGGGCTTCAAACGCGATGGGAGTGTAAAATTGAGAGTTGGAGATAATTCCCAAGGCAAGTGATTTTTCACGAATTCCGTTGATCGTTTCGTGCAGATCGGGCATCGGCCAGATGGGATTCATTCGCGCCTCAAACTCTACGGCCATCAGGTCATGATGTTCAGAGGTTGTGGGCGTTGAAATTAACTCCTCGGCCAGCATCTGGTTCAATACATTCCGCCATACTTTTCGTATATCCGGCTCAGGGTATGGAATGCCGGAAGATTTGATGTCCTGAAGGTTTTCGATGACAATCTTACTATAAATTTCATAACCGCGCTTACCGGCATCTGGGCTAACTACTTCAATCCCGGCACTTTTTATAGCCTCGATTAACAGATCTTCATCCGAATGGCCATCGTCAATCCCAATATCACCAACACCGGAAATAAAAAGTGTGCCGTAAAAATCAAAGATTACGGCTTTTATCCCTTTTATCGGCTGTAGTTTAGTTTCTGCACCTGTGGAAATGGGTTCTAATTTTGAAGAAAGCTCGATGAATCGTTGTTTCAGAGAATCGTAATTTTTGGGTCTGCTCATTTATTTGCCAAACTTTTTGCGGTACTCTTCGATCTCTATTATTGGAGGACGCTCTTCCTCAACAATAGAAATCTTATTCTGTTGATATTGATCTTTTGCCACCTGAAACTGTCGTAGTATGGTTTCATGATCTGCTTTTTCGAGAATTCCGAGAGCTTTTGCGCGTTTTATAAACGTTTGTAGTATTCCAAACGACATTTTCCCAAGCGCCTGTGTTGGTTTGTTTTCATGCACCCGTTTATCGAGATCCGTTTGGGCAAAAGCCTCCAGTCCAAATTTATTGTGAACATCAATCAGATGAGAGGTCTCTACCCCGTACCCAATTGGGAACGCAATCTGCTCGAGCACTTCTCGCCGGACAGCGTACTCCCCCGAAAGCGGCTGTATGATGGCGGTCAGCTCCGGGAAAAAAAGCGAGAAAAGAGGGCGCACGAGAATTTCGGTAACTCGTCCACCGCCGGAGGCACGCACACTGCCCGAAAATGCCAATGGCCGATCGTAAAACGCTTTTACATACTTCACCTCCTCGCGGTGGATGAGCGGTGCCACGAGCCCATAGACAAATCTCGGGTGAATGTTGCTGATATCCGCATCTACATAAACGATGATATCTCCTTTAAGCTGATGAATCGCTTTCCACAAGTTTTCACCTTTACCCTGCTTGGGCTCCAGGTGAGGCAGAATATCTTCAGCCAGATAGGTATCGGCACCATAATTTTTTGCCACTTCCAGGGTGTTATCATCTGAACCGGAATCGATCACCGCTATCTCATCAATTAATGGATAACGGTTCATGAGTTCTGATTTAAAGATAATCACCTCTTTACCGATGGTTTTCTCTTCGTTGAGCGTAGGAAGACAGAGCGAGATGGTTAATCCCAGTTTCTCTTTTTTATCTACCAGCTTCTTTAAATCCCAAAATTGAGAGTGGTGGTACGTATTTTCGTCGATCCATTTTTGGAGATCAATCACACTGTCCTCCATCAATTGCAATTAGTGTTCCTATGAGTTGGGTAAGACCTTTGTAAATCGGGTCGATGGAAATCGATTCATTCATTTTATGTATGTGGCTTCCTTTGGTAATTCCCAGCGTTAAGGCCGGAATATTCTTATCAATTAATGCGGCCAGTTCCGATGTGCTTGGGGCAAGGCGCGGCTCGATGTCGAGTGATCCCATAATTTCACGGCAACACCGGTTTAACGGATGAGCGTAGGGAATTCCGCCGGGTTTTCTGCGGGCAAAAATATCGAGCTCTACATCATCACCGGTTTTAGATGATACTTCCTTTGCAATATCCTCAATAGTGCGGCCAACCTCATCAACCACCTCTTCTGATTCCGATCGAACCTCAAAACCGAGCGTAGCCTCTTTGGCTATGGTGTTGAACGACGATCCACCGGAAATCGATCCCATAACCACACTGGTGCGCGGCCGTTTGGGTAGCCGTATATCGTTAATTTTGTTGATGACTTCGTTGAGCGTCAGGATAGCGCTGGCATCTCCAAAACGGGACCAGTCGTACGTTTCGGGAACCCGACAGGTAATTTCACCCCGTAGCATACCGATAGAGGTGTAGCTCAGCCGCCCCAATTCAACACCCTCGATGCAGATCGCCTCGGAGATATCAAACTCGTTGTTATCGAGGAAAAAGCGAATTCCCTCCAGGTCACCCCGGCCAAGACTTCGAACTCCACCTAATAGTATTAAATCACTTTTTAGCTCAATGTCGAGCTCTTTAAGGAGGTAGGGAAGGGTTGCCAATACAGCAAGCCCCAGACTGTTATCGGCAACACCCGGGCCGGTGATGGAATCGGCCGAGACCTGCATGGTGTGATCCACTTTGGAGGAGAACACGGTATCGGCATGGGCATTGATGAGGATGGACCGCTCCCCATCAGACCCGCTTAACACCCCGATGCCGTTCCCACAATCGTCAATGGAATTTTCTGATATTCCGGCTTCTTTAAACCGGTTGAGTAGAAATTCAATTTTATCTTCTTCTTTAAAAGATGGGGCGGGAATTTCACCAATCATAACAAGATTGGCCAGTAGGATTTCCCTATATTCTTTAAGCTGCTCTTGAATATCGGATAGTTTATTTGTGAGACTGTTCATTGATATAATCCAATAGTAATGAATTTTACGATTATCGCTTAAAATGATAAAAATATTGACATTAAACACCCTTTATTCATTAAAACATGATTAAATGTTTATTACTATATGAGATTCATTGTGTTGAAGAGTCTATTTATTGGACAGAAAAATACGATTCGGTAAATAAGTGGCTCTATTATGAACGATGATGAGCAGTAAATTGCAAATTTGATGGAAAGAGGTTCAAATTTTAATCACTTTTCATCTTGCAAAAATATAATTGTACAATAGTTGGTAACCATTCTCGAATTGAGTCGTCATACATGTAACCGTTTGACGTTCAATATAAATGTGAGTCTAAGAACGTGAAGGAACCGGATTCCAAAATAGTCTCCAATATTTTGAATGGAGACACAGCTTTATATAAGGATA
>SKWF01000301.1 GCA_007129085.1 Balneolaceae bacterium
AAGATTCGCCACTTTCAGATGAGGAGATTGAACGGTTAACCTATACCGAGCTCTACACCGAACGTCAACGAAATGCATCACAAAGTTCAACAAACCGTTTTTATCAATTTAGTGGAGTTTCAAAAGGTGGATTGCAGGAGAATTACAGCTTAGGAATTGCACTGGTGGAGGGTTCTGTCCGCGTTCGTGCAAACGGGGTTGAACTTCAGGAAGATGTAGATTACCAGGTAGATTATTCTTTCGGCAGCATCACCATTTTGAACGACCGCTACACCGCTCCGGGGCAGGATATCACCATAGAATATGAAAACCAGGCATTCACCTCCATTGAACAGAAAACATTTACCGGACTTCGTGCGGAGTATGATGTTAGTAACGACATCACACTGGGAGGTACCTACTTTCGGTTTAATGAGCGGCCGCTGGATGATAAAATTCGAATAGGTGATGAGCCGATCAGTAATTCCGTTTTAGGGTTTGATGCGAATGCCCGGTTCGATACGCCGTTTATAACGCGGGCACTGGACGCTTTTCCACTGTTACAAACGCGTGAAGAGTCAGAAATTAATTTAAGCGGAGAGTTTGCCCAGTTGCGCCCGGGAGTGGCAGAAACGCGCGCGGTTCGGCGTGCAATCCGGAATGATGAACTTTTCCCCGATGAGGAGCAGGGGTTGTCGTTCATTGATGATTTTGAAGGTTCGAGCATTAAGCTAAGTCTTCTAAATGCTAATAGATGGCATATTGCAGCGCCACCCGCAGCAGTTCCGGGATACGATGCAGACGCACAAATATTTGAAGAGGATGACTTTCCCGGTGAACCGGTATCAACTATTCAGTCGCAGCGCGACCGTGCCGATTTGCGCGGAAAATTTTCATTCTATACCATCCCCCGAAACATCTCTAACATTATTGATGATGTGGTGTTTACGCCGGAATCGGAGCCGGTTCAGGTAACCGATGTATTTCCCGGACGGGAGACCAGGAACCCCCAGGAAGAGCTGATTAATACGCTCGATATTCATTACAACCCTCAAAAACGAGGGCAGTATAATTACAATATGGATATGCGGGAATTGCTGGAGCAGACTCCCGAAAAAACCTGGGGAGGAATGACAACGGTAATTCCATCAGGCCAGGAAGATTTTTCCGAAAATAATATTGAGTATATAGAATTTTGGGTACAGCCGGTTCTGCCGGGTGGACGAATGCCGAGCTCCGCCTCCATTGATGATTACGACGGTAAACTGTATATCGATATCGGGCTGGTTTCGGAAGATGTTATTCCAAATGCCCGACTTAATACCGAAGATGGCCTCGGGTTGAACCCTGAGAATTTGGTGCTCGATAATTTGGATAACCCTCGTTCAGCTATCCCCTCAACCCAAGTGCCTCCGGAAGGAGAGTTCTCAACTCAAAACCGGGATATCGAAGATGTGGGGCTTGATGGACTGCCAACAACCGGTGGTGTAAATGGACTGAATGAGCGAAATGTGTTCTCTGAATTTATTGATGAAATGCGGGAACAGTATGGCGAGGACAGCCCTGAATTTCAGCGAATATTTAATGATCCTTCGAATGATAACTATGTGTTTTATGGAGAGTCTGCGGTAAGTGAACGCCTGTTGCATGAGCGGTTTCATCGTCTGCTGGGTTTTCCCGAAGACAACACGCCTCTGGACCAGGAAGATCGGCGAGCAATCACCAATCGCCCGGATACCGAGGGGTTGGTAAACCCATCGACCGTAAATCTTACGAACGCGTACTACCAGTACGAGATTGATTTTAATCCGGCGAGTGAATCAGATCTGGAGATCGGTACACCCGGTACATTTATTGTTGACCGTGTTCCGGGCAGCCGCCAGCAGGACAGGTGGTACCAGGTGCGAATACCGCTTGATGAGTTTGAGCGAAAGTTTGGCGACATCAATGATTTTCAAAATATCACCTATATGAGGATGTGGATGTCGGGCTATCAACAGCCGTTTACCATGCGTTTTGCTTCTCTAGATTTTGTGGGCAGTCAGTGGCGTGCAGATGAGACAATTAATGACGAAAGTGACCCAAACGCGGAAGTACGAATAAGCACCATCAACATTGAGGAGAATGCCAATCGGCGCCCAACACCGTACAGGCAACCGGCCGGTGGTATTCGGGCACAAAATCGCGGTACGCAGCTACAATCACTCCAGAATGAGCAGTCGATTGTGATGGAGGTAGAAAATTTAAGTGGTGAGTCACTGCAGATGATTAAGCGGGTATATCCCGGAGGATTGAATCTGCTGGACTATTCAAATATGCGAATGTTTGTGCACGGCGAAGGCTACGATAATCGCGAAGATATTGAGCTGGTGATGCGTTTCGGTAACGATCTTGAGAATAACTATTACGAATATCGTCAGCCGATTACGCCATCAGATGAAAATTATCCATATCAGCCGTTCGATCCCGGGAACAGTTCACTGCTTGAAGAGGAGGCAGAGCAGGTTTGGCTCTACGACGAAAACAGCATGAATATTGTGCTTTCTGCATTCAACCAGCTGAAGCAGTTGCGGGATCAGGAGAGTAATATAAATATCAGTGAACTTTATGAGCGGTCAGATATACTTGAGGATGCCGTTCCCGGAGCAGTAATCGGAATTGTGGGTAATCCCTCACTCGGCCGGGTTTCAGAAATTGGTATGGGTGTTCGTAACCCGTATGATCCCGACAATCCGGCAGGTGACGGAACGCCACTATTGGATGCGGAAGTGTGGCTGAACGAACTTCGGGTTTCGGGGTATGATAACGAAACCGGCTGGGCTGCAAACGGTAGCGCGAGTATGAAACTGGCTGATTTTGCTACGGTGGATGGTAATGTAACACGCCAAACACAAGGGTTTGGAGCCTTGAACTCACGGCTGGGACAGCGGCGGGTTGATAATCAAATTGCGTATGATATTAGCTCTACTATTAATCTGCATAGACTTATTCCCGAACGATATGGTTGGAATATCCCCCTAAATTTATCCACAAGGCAATCGTCTTCAATTCCTAAGTTTATGCCTAACCAAGGTGATATTCGCTTTTCTGATTTTGAGAGTGCGGTTCGGTCAAACGATAACTTTTCTGAACTTCAACAGGACAATTTAATTGATCAACAGCGCCGTGAAATTGAGACCTTTACACAGTCGTATGCCATTAATTTGTCTAATGTGACAAAAAATAATTCCGAAAATCGCCTGGCGAGATATACGCTGGACAACACAACGTTCAGCTACAACTATAACGAGGGTACAGGCCGAAACCCGGAGCAGCGTTTTCGGGATAATTGGAATTTTAATTCTTCCCTTCGATACAATCATACATTTCGAAATGCCGGGTTTATTCGACCACTCAGTTTTCTGGATAATATGCCACTGTTTAATGTGGCATCCGGTTTGCGGCTTGGGTATTTGCCCAATAATGTAACCACATCAATAAGCACCACCCGTACTTTTGAAGAGCGGAAACGGCGGGTAATGGAAGGGCAGGACGAAATTCCCCTGCAGCAGACACACAATTTTACCTACAATACTTCCGTCGGTTTTGGATATAACCTCACCCGATCTATCAATACCACATTCCAAGCACGAAATACATTTGATTTGGGACGATTTACTACTCGAGATGCCGGACTTACCGGTGTAGATGAAGGTGCTTTTGAACCGATACCAACATTCGAAGTTTTTCGGGACCTGGTTTCTGATACGCTCAATCCACGACTAAATAATTACAACGAGGATTATACAGCAAGCTGGCAACCTCAGTTGAACCAAATCAGAGGGCTCAATTGGTTTAATTACACAGCTCGCTATGGCGGTGGGTTCCGCTGGGAAAACTCACCATTTGGTTCAGGGTTAGGTGCCAGGGTCTCCAATAGTTTCAGACTTGATCATACAGTGCGTATGGATATCAATAATCTTTTGAGCCGATTGTCGATCTACGAGGATGCTATTGATGCAGATAGGGAACAGGGTAGAGAGCGGGATGCTCGCCCGGACGATGC
>SKWF01000217.1 GCA_007129085.1 Balneolaceae bacterium
AAAAATACCGTTTCCGCAATCTATACGATTTCGCTTGATGGATCTGCCCCGGTGCAGATCACACCTGATGATGGCGTGTACAATTCAGTTTCGATCAGTAAATCAGGTGATCACATTTCATTTACATACGAAAATTCCACCGATCCCCGGGAAGCCTACTATTCTGAAATTCAGGAATTCTCAAAACAGAAAGTATCGACTGTTTTTGATGATGCACAATTCCCCGAGTTTGGCGAGACGGAACTGTTAACCTGGAATTCGCCGGACGGCAAAGAGATTGAGGGGCTGTTGACCTATCCCGTGGGATATCAAGCCGGAGATGAAGTACCACTCATTTTGATGGTACATGGCGGGCCGTCAGGAATTTATGCCCAGAGTTGGACCGGTTCCGGCGGTATTTATGCGCTCCAGTTTTTTGCTGAGCAGGGATATGCACTGCTTCGGCCAAATCCACGCGGAAGTACCGGGTACGGAAAAGAATTTCGTTATGCCAATTTTCAGGATTGGGGATATGGCGACTACGAAGATTTAATGAGCGGAGTGGATCATGTGATTGAAATGGGTGTAGCCGACCCCGACAGCCTGGTTGAGATGGGGTGGAGTTATGGCGGTTATATGACCTCATGGATCGTTACCCAAACCGATCGTTTTAAGGCGGTAAGTATGGGAGCGGGATTATCAAACCTGGTTAGTATGGTGGGAACCACAGACATTCCCGATTATCTTCTAGGCCATATGGGCGGCCCGTACTGGGATGGAAATATGGAGACCTATGAGCGCCATTCTGCCGTGTATCATATGGATGATGTGGTGACACCTACGCAAATTATCCATGGTGCCAACGATCTTCGCGTACCGCTTGGGCAGGGGCAAGAGTTTTATTGGGCACTGCAGGAGCTCGGTGTGGATACGGAGATGATTCTCTATCCGAGAACACCACACGGCCCGCGCGAACCGAAATTTATCGCGGATGTATCAAACCAAATTATCCGCTGGTTTGATAAACATCTTGATCGATAAGCTTTAAATATATACCACGGGCAACCTGCCCGTGGATATTTTTGCAATGATACTGAATTCCGGATCCTGACTCCTGAATTGCCCTTATCACCCTCCAATCAGATTCATCAGGAAGTAGGTACTAAGCCCAAGATAGATCGTAACTCCGGTAATATCGGTGATGGTAGTGAGTACCGGGCCGGTCATCATGGCCGGATCTCCACCCCAGCGCTTAATTAGGAATGGCAGCGTACCGCCAACAATTCCGGCAACAAGCACATTAATGGCCAGTGCGGCTCCGGCAACCAAGCCGAGCGTCATATTCGCCTGCACAAACCAAGCGATTCCGGCAAAAAGTGCACCCAGGGCAAGACCGTTAATTAATCCAACAACAATCTCTTTTTTGGCTGCACGCCAATATTCGCTTAGTCGAACTTCCCCAAGAGCGATACTTCGGATGGATACCGATAGTGCCTGAATTCCCACGTTTCCACCCATGTCGGTAATCATGGGCAGGAAAATAGCGAGTGCTGCCACCGCTTCAATGGTAGCTTCGAAAGATGCGATGACGGCCACGGCACCTAAATTCAAGAATACATTCCCGGCCATCCAGGGCAGTCGTTTCTTAACAGAACTCAGTGGAGGAGTGTAAAAAGATTCGTCGGCCGAAGCGGCACCCATATGCATAAACATATCAGCCATATTTTCCGACAAAATGTCGATGGCATCATCCAGCAGGAGAACACCAACAAGCTGGTCGTTATCGTTCAGCACGGGCAACATCTGGAACCTTCGGTTCCGGATATGCTGAGCGGCTTCAAGAGCATCATCATCGGTGTAAATGGCCACTACATTTGGAACCATTACCTCATCAATCAGCTTGTTGGGATCTGTCCGGATCAGGTCTTTGATGGACATCACACCCTCAAGTTTGTTGTTTTTGTCAACTACATACACATAATTCTTTTTGTCGATGTGGACAGGCGCATCTTTAATGGCCGTCATAGTCTGCTTTACGGTTGATCCTTTTTTTATCGCCGTAAAGTGGGAGTTCATCACAGAGCCAACCGTATCGGGCGGATAGCGCATCAGGTCTCGAATCATATCCTCAAGAGCCGGATTAATCATGCCCAAGAGTTCCGATGCTTCATCAGTGTCCATCTGCTGCATGATATCGGCCGCGTTATCAATCGGGATATCATCCAGGAGAGAGGCACCAACTTTTGGATCCATCTGTTCCAAAATTTCCACGGCAAGCTCCACCGGGAACTGTGCAAGTATATTCCCGGCCAATTTTTGATCCGCTTTTTCCAGAAATGGAATTACTAAATCGTAATCACTGTCCGTTAAAATCTGGGCAATGCGCCCGGCCGAGATATTTTGTGCGGTAAGAACAGCTTGATCGAGATCTTTCTGCTCAAGTTGTTCCGTAAATTTATCACGGTAGGATTGTAAAACTTCCGGCTCAAGAATCATGATATTGAGATAAAATGTTTTTGTTTATGATGCGGTAAGTATAAAACAATTCACACTCATTATTTAGAATTGATTAAACAGGCATAACATTTTTAAGTGACCATATCTTTACAGAAATTACCGCTCACTCTATAGTTACGTTCATCAACACTGCGTATGAAGCCACTTTTACTACTTATCTTATCACTGTTTTTTACCATCGAAATTGTTGCCCAGGGATTTAACGGGTTCAGCGGGCGAAATCACCCCGAAATAAACTGGCAGGTGGCAGAAACGGAGAATTTCCGAATCATGTATCCCGAACACCTTTCGGGGATTGAGGTTGAGGCGGCTCCGATTGCGGAAGAGTCGTATGCCGCTATGAAAGAGAATCTGCAGGTGGAATTTAGCGATAAAATCAGGATCTACCTTTCTGATGAGGATGAGGTAAACAACGGGTTTGCTGTGCCGATTGGCAAAGGATATACGCTGATTTGGGTGAATACGAATGATTATAGTGAAATCTGGACCGGTCGCGAAAAATGGCTGCGCAAAGTAATTGCCCACGAACTGGGGCATATTTTCCATTTTAAAGCTACGTGGTCGGGCATGGGGCTGCTGCAGTATGCAGTGGGTCAGCCACTGACTCGGGCGTGGACGGAGGGAATCGCCCAGTATCAAACCGAAGAGTGGGATTCCCAGCGCGGCGACCGATGGCTCCGAAAAGCCATATTCGACAGCCGTCCCGGATATGATGATGGCCAATCGATAGAAAACGGCCGACTGCTATACGCTGTGGGAAATTCGCAGCTGCGATATTTTACCGAAAAATATGGCGACAGCACACTGGTGGATATGCTGGCAGAACGCAAAAAATTCCTGGGCCTGTTTGAGCACCACGATTTTTATAACGCCTTTAAAAAAACCGTTGATGGCGGCTACGAAGAATTTTACGAGGATTGGCGAAAGCACATGAACGTCTACTACAACACCATTGCCGGCCAGATGGAGCGGGTAGATTCGCTCAGTGCCGATCCACTGACCCTGCCGGGCAGTTTTTACTACGATGCGGCGGTCAGCCCCGATGGGTCAAAAATTGCCGTAACATCATTGGCATCCATGCAGCGCCCGGTACGACGGCTTTTTGTGGTAGAAAATGACTCCACGATGCATGCAAAATTCCTGGCAGAGGGCAACATCAATTTCGATTTGAGCTGGAGCCGTGATGGGGAAACGATCTACTACTCTCGCAGAGTTCGGGGTGAAAACTCATCGCTGCTGAACGATATTTTTTCGGTTGATATCGGAACGGGTGATGAAAAACAGCTCACCCACAGCCGGCGCGCCCGATTTCCCGTTGCGGGTCCCGGCGACCATCAAATAAGCTACATCGTAAACGAAAACGGCACGGGAAACCTTTACACGCTGGATCTTGAAAACGGCGAAGAGCAGCAAATAACCGGTTATGCCGGGGATGTACAACTTCTGTGGCCGGTCTGGATCTCATCGCAAAACAGCTGGCTCTTCCATCGGTTTGATGAACGTGGATCTCGAAATTTGGTGCT
>SKWF01000051.1 GCA_007129085.1 Balneolaceae bacterium
AAGGCGATAAACTGATCGGGTTTAAAAGTTCGTGACTGCACACCAATGGCTATTCACTGGCAAGAAATGTACTCTTCAGTAAATATGACGTAACGGATCAACCCGAAGAGCTGGATGAAACCGTGGGCGAAGCTCTTCTACAGATTCATAAATCGTATCTGCAACTGATTACCGAACTGAAGACCGTTGATGGAGTGGATGGGTTTTCTCATATCACCGGTGGCGGAATTGAAGGTAATACGAAACGCATTCTGCCTGATAATCTTTCACTGAATGTAGATTGGGATGCCTGGGATCGTCCCGAAATTTTTAAACTTATCCAATCGATTGGAAATGTACCCGAAGAGGATATGCGATCGAGTCTTAACCTGGGTATTGGATTGATTGCGGTTGTTAAACCGAATGCTGTTGAGGAGGTTAAGAAGAGGGCATCCAAACTTGGCGAAGATTGCATTGAGATAGGCATAATTGGTTAAGAGTGAGTTAGATACCCGGTTTTTATATTCTGTTTTATTCTATATTTGTTCGATAACTAAACTTACAGGCTATAAAATGGGGAGGTAAAAATGGTTTATTCCGAAAAGGAGTGGATCACATGGATGGATCAGCTGGCGGAAAATGATTATCTGATACAGGATGATTTTATAAGTGATGATCTCTACCGGAAGATAATGACGTTTTTTTCAGATGTTGAGGAGAAAGACAAATTGAAGAAAGCGGGAATTGGCTCATCTAAGAATTATAAAATCGAAGAATCAATTCGGGGTGATTTTATCTACTGGCTCGATCGCGAAAGAGATGATGAGCTTACTCCATTCTTTAATTTGATGGATGAGTTAATAACCAATTTAAAAAGACATTGCTTCCTCAGCTTATCGGGTTCTGAATTTCATATTGCAAAATACCCGTCCGGTTCGTACTACGATCGGCATATCGACCGGCCCAATGAGCGATCAAACCGAGAGATTACGGTACTTATTTATCTGAATGAGGATTGGAAAAAGGGAGACGGTGGTGAGCTGAAGATGTACAGGGATGAAGGTGAACTTCTTGTAGAACCGATCGCCAAACGGCTCTTGCTGTTTAAAAGTGACAAAATTGAGCACGAAGTTTTAAAAACCAATGTTGAGAGATACAGTTTAACCGGTTGGCTACTTCATCAACCCTCTTCTCTGGGGTATATTTTTCCAGGATAATAGCTGTTGTAAACTCTTCTGTTTTCAAGTTATCTTAAAGCAAAATTAAATAAGATTGGAGAATAAATGGCTACCGTTAAACTGTTAAAAATTGCACACGGACGAAGTGGTGATAAAGGAAATGGAAGTAATGTTGGTATTATTGCACGCCACCCTGATATTTACCCTTTTTTGAAAGAGAAATTAACATCAGATCGTGTGAAAGATCATATGAAGCATATCTGTAAGGGGGACGTTGAGAGATATGAGATGGAGAATATTGGTGCTCTTAATTTTGTTTTGAATGAAAGTTTGGGCGGTGGGGGAACCGTTTCGTTAAAGCTGGATGCCCAGGGAAAAACGCACGCCTCTACACTTCTCCGTATGGATATTGACGTTCCTGATGATCTTTTGAAGCTGGTTTAAGTTTTTTTAGAAAGGTTACTTCTGCCTCTATCTGGTTTTGAAAACATAGTAGATACTTCGACTCCATTTGTCGCTCCGCTCCTCATTACGCTCAGTATGACGTTAACCGTCACATTGAGCGCAACGAAACGAAGCCGGTGTTTTTCCGGTCCCGATCCTTCGGGGTGGAGTGAAGTCGAAATGTTATTCCTTAAGTCTTATAAAAGCCTTTAACTACAAAATAGTGGACTCAATAGACGAAAATAAGCAGAGTTTCTTCGTTAATTAAAAACGCCTATCCAAGCACTTTGTTGATCGCCTCTTCAACGGTACTGTTTCCGGATATCAAATCCAGCGTTTTCCCTGAAAGTGACGGTGTTTCCAAAACATTTGTAAGTACCGCGGCAACATCTTCCCGCGGAATTTCTCCCGGATCCAATTTTGGTGCAAGCGAAACCTTGCCGGTACCATTTTCATCCGTTAATCGTCCCGGTTTGATGATGGTATAATCGAGTCCGCTTTTTCGAAGGGCTTCGTCCGCTTCTGCTTTGGCTTTTTGATAAACCTGGAAAACTTCACTGCCACGAGGTTCATCCAGTCCCATAGCGCTGATCATTACATATCGGTCAATCCCATTTTTCTTTGCTGCCTCAATTAATTTTATAGCACCATCACGATCTACAGTCCATTTTCGATCTGCACCACTGCCCGGACCGGCCCCTGCCGCAAAAACTACGGCATCAACGTTACCTACCGCTTCAGAAATATCCTCCTCTTTTTCAACATCACAAATTACAGGCTCTACACCCAGATTTTTAAGATCTTCTGACTGTTCCTGTTTTCTAATTAGTCCTCGCACTTGGTGTCCATTATTGACTAACATATGGTGCATATGCATGGCAATCTTACCGTGTGCTCCAAGAATTGTAATTTTCATAGTGTAATTCGTTTTGGTTTGATAAGTTATGTGGAAATATTACGGGCTATAATTGTTCAACTCTATGTAGGCGAAACAAAACGAGAGTAAATATCATTTATAGTAATAACAGTTTGATTAATTACATTCTCGAAAATTTATGACTCGATCATTCCTTCTTATTCTTATTTCATTTTTTTTAACAGTAGATCTTTTTGCCGCGGCTGAGTTAGCATCCGATGAGTCCGAAGTTGATCAGCGTAGACAGGTCACCTTTTATCCTACTTATGGTTATATGGATGGTGATACATGGGTGATACCGCTACGTGCTTATGTTCATCGAGACCGGAGAATGTGGGAGAGGCTTACTACTCGACAAGTTCGAAGCAGATTTAATTTGAGGCCGGAAGAAGCGGATAATTTCAGATACAGAATTCGTGATTTTGTAACGAACAGCCGCTCGGGAAGGGAAGTACAGATTGAGTTTGAAAACGATCCTCAGGATCAAAAATTTGGTATTATTGGGGATGATGGAATGTTCGTAGAGAGTGATAACTACGGATACATTGTTGGCCATCTGCGTATCCATAAAGAGCGTGCACAAGAGCTGATGGATGCCCAGGAAGGTGATGATAATTGGCTTCGTTACAGTACGGTTTCAGACCGTTATTACGGAGAGGGAAAATTTGAACTAATTGAACCGGAAGGATTATCGGTTGTATCAGATGTAGATGATACCATTAAAATTACGGAGATTCCGGCGGGCTCGAGAATTGTGGTACGAAATACCTTTTTTAAAGATTACACCGCCGCCCCGGGGATGGCTGAAAAATATAACAATTACGAAGATGCTACTTTTCACTATGTATCGGGATCGCCGTGGCAGCTGTTTAATCCCCTGCACAGTTTTTTAATTGAAGAGGCCGGCTTTCCAAAAGGTACATTTCATATGAAAACAGTGAGGAAAAGCATATTTCGGTTGGGTTCGTGGTCCGATCTGCGGGAGTTGGCCACTGACGAAATGGTGACATTCAATCAAAAAATTAACCAGATTAGCCAGCTCTTTACCCACTTTCCGGATCGGGAGTTCATCTTAATTGGTGACTCAGGGGAGCGAGATCCGGAGGTCTACAATACCATTAGAGATCGGTTCCCCGACCAGGTTAGGGAAATTATCATTCGCGATGTGTTAAATCATCGAAATATAGAACCGGATCGACTGGAAGGAATGAATATTATACGGGCAAGAACCATTACACCCGGTACATCGCAGTTTGGGTCTCCTTAAAAAGATCCAATGTGATAGGTAACATTATCCGTAGCCGGCTCCCATCCAATGGATATTCCCAAGTCGAATGTAAGATTACTTAGCCGAAACCGGGAACGGATACCTGCACCCAAAACCGTACGGGCTGAATTCGAAAATCTTTCACTGCTGAGTTCACTGATATCCCCCACGGTTTGAGAAAAGAGAAC
>SKWF01000339.1 GCA_007129085.1 Balneolaceae bacterium
ATGGTTCGGAAGGGGATATTATCCTCTCCAAACTTTAGCCATCTTGCAGCCTCTTCCATATTTCCTTCACGTATGTAAACATCAGCCAGTTGAGTAAAACCATAGCGGTAGTTGCTCAACATTCGACGAATGTTTTCATCAAAATAGACTGTTGGACTGTTCCATTTATTAAATTCAAAACTCTCCAGTCTTGATGCATGTACATCAGGGTCTACATAGCCAAATGGACCTGTTTCACGCTGTTTTGGTACAAGGCGAAAAGCTTTCCCTTCGAACTGGAAATAGTCTTGCAGACCAAGTTGTCCATCTCTTGCCACGGTATTGGCAAAATAGATGGGGCGCATCCATTGGTTCTGTTCAATGATGTCGAGTATAGCTTTATCCTGAGCTTGCAGGTAGTGCCGCTCGTTGCCCTGTTGATCACTACCGGCGGATCGTCCCTGCAGGAACCATGTTACCTCGTCATCGAGTTCTTCAACCGGTATAGAATAGGGGGTTGCCGAACGTATTTGATTTTGCAACAAGGGAGACGCATCTGCCATAATTCCGGTGGTATCCTGCTCAAAAGCAGCTGTTAAGAGCTCTTTATTTACCGGTACAGTTCTGTTTCCGGGTTGATGGAGTTCTAATTCTGTAGTAATGCGCTCAATTTCGTCATCCGTAAAGGAGATGGGGAGCGGCAGGGATTCATGAGTTTGACGATCGCGAAGCTGCTTGATGTACCAATCAGTATTTAGCAAGCTCAATACAACAACACGGACGTCCGTACGGATTCCCTCAACTTCTTGCAGATACCAGAGTGGAAACGTATCGTTATCTCCATTGGTGAAAAGTATGGCGTTCGGCTCCACAGATTGCAGCAGATTGTAGGCGTAATCTCTGGCTACATACCGCTCACTTCGATCATGGCTGGGATAATTCTGGTACCCCATCCATACCGGGAGTGCAAGAAACAGAGCTCCAATCATACCGTACGACACCATACGGTTTTTGCCCACTGTCTCCCTTAGAAGTTCAATAACTCCGGTTACACCAAGACCTATCCATATTGAGAAAGCAAAAAATGATCCGGCGTAGGCATAGTCCCGTTCCCGGGGTTCATAGGGTGTTTGATTGAGATAGAAAATAATTGCAAGACCCGTTAGAACAAATAGAGCAAGTACAGATAGACCCCTCCGCCAGTCTTTTTGAAAGTGATAAATCATCCCTATCAAACCAAACAAAAACGGCAGGTAGAAATAGTAAGAGTTGGCGGGATTGTGTTTATGTCTGGTATCAGTGAATCCTGAGTACCAACCGGCATCCTGAACGTCTGATTCACGCCCAATAAAATTCCAGTTGAAATACCTGAGGTACATATGGTTAACCTGGTATTTCATGAAGAATTCGAAATCACTGTCAAAGTTTGCATAGTACTGCAAATGACGGCCATTACCGGAATGGCGTCGCGGGAACAGCGTCTCCTCAGAACGGTCGATGTTTCCAACTCGATCGTTATATGTGTGCCCTCTGAAAAGTGGTGCCTGGCCATATTGGTCACGATTCAGGTAACTTATAAATGAGGTGAGGGTTGATGGATCATTTTCATCAATCGCCGGTTCTGCCTGCGAGCGGATAATTACCATGGCGTAACTGGAGTACCCGATAATGATCATCGTGTAGCAGAGAATTAAAATGTTCGCCATCCGCTTTCCCTTTTTATGGGTGTAATAGATGCCATAGATCAGTGCAGCTATTATGACGGCCATATAAAAGAACGGGCCTATAATCCCATAGGTAGACTGCTGTACGGTGAGGGCGAAATTCGGAATTTCTATAATTGTGATGGGATATATCAGCAGAAAGAGCCCAATCGAACCCAGAACAAGCAGAGAGAAAGATTTAACATCAAAACTTCGGTACTTAAAGTAGATGATGAGTGCTACAAAAAAGAGTGCAAGCAGATTAAGAAGGTGAACACCAATACCCAACCCGAAAATATAGGCGATAAGTATTAACCAACGCTCTGCGTATGGTTTATCGAAGTTGGCAGACCAACGGAGAGCCAGCCATACCACAAGAGCAGTGAAAAATGTGGATGAAGCGTACATTTCAGCTTCAACGGCATTGAACCATTGTGTGTGAGTAACCATAAACGTTAAAGCGGCGATAAGAGCGCCTCCGTAGGCTCCCATTTGGTCAATGAAAGACAGACTGTCGATCGGCCCTTTAAACTCTTCTATAAGCCGTATAACGACCAAATAGAGTAACATAATGGTGAAGGCTGATGCTGTAACACTAATCATATTAATACTGAGTGCTACATATTCAGCGGGCACAAACATGGAAACCACTCGGCCAAAAAGGGCAAAAAATGGGGAGCCGGGTGGGTGTGCAACCTGGAGAGTATGAGTTATGGCGATGTACTCGGCAGGATCCCAAAATGATGCCGTAGGAGCTACCGTTAAAGTATAAACTGTAAATGCGGTGAGCCAGGAGAGAAATGCAAAAAAGATGTTCCGCGTGCGGTGCTCTTCAAAAATAGATTTAAAATCCATAAAGTTATGTAACAGTTAAAGTGTCTTTTTTTTCCGGAAATCAACCGGTTCAGTAACGATGAAATCTGATTGGATATTTTCTATCCTGATTGAGGAAAGTTCAAAAGATACCGAAACAGCATTTCAATCCACAACAAAAAATGTGGTTTTGAGTAATGGTGTGATAACGCCTTTTAAAAAAATAAAGCCACCGGGTAATTTATTTACCACGGTGGCTTAAACATTGGTTGTGCTACACTCTGTCATGTTGCGCAAGCACGGCATCGGTAGGGGATTCATCAAACCGGCTTGCGATGTAGATGGCCAGCGTGGATAGGATAAAGCCCGGAATGATTGAGTAAAGACTTATAATTTCATGCTCCACACCCGGGAGGATCAACCCGAGATTTTCCCAAATCAGAACGGTAGCAGCACCGGTAATCATACCGGCAAGGGCACCATTTCGTGTCATCTGCTTCCAGAAAAGGGATAGAATGACAACCGGCCCAAAGGATGCTCCAAAACCGGCCCATGCATAGGCTACCAGGTCGAGGACAAGGTTATCGGGGTTGTAGGCCAAAATAAGTGCAACAATGGCTACACCGATTACGGCGAAACGGCCAACCCAAACGAGCTCTTTTTCGGGAGCTTTAGGTTTTAAAAATGCTTTATAGAAATCCTCGGCAATAGCGCTGGAACAGACCAGTAGTTGGGAGTCTACCGTACTCATTACAGCTGATAGTATTGCAGCTAAAATAATTCCTGCAATCCATGGGTTAAAGAGTACTTGAGTCAGTTCAAGAAATACAATTTCTTGGTCTCCGGCAGGAAGTGGGGATTCTGCAAAAAATGCGATTCCCGTAAATCCAACAAATACGGCTCCATAGAGGGCAAAAACCATCCAAATCATCGCGATCATTTTTGCTTTTGGCACATGTTTTTCTGACTTGATGGCCATAAAACGGGAGAGAATATGTGGTTGCCCAAAGTATCCGAGCCCCCACGCAAGCAGAGACAGAATTCCGATAGTTGTCATTCCCGAAAATACATCAACGTAAGCCGGGTCCATTGAGGAGGTTGTGGCAATAATTTCGTCCCAGCTCATGTAAGTGACAATGATCATTACGGGAGCGGCAATTAGTGCAAGAAACATTAATATACCCTGGAAAAAGTCAGTCCAGCTAACGGCGAGGAATCCGCCTAAAAAGGTATATGCCACAATAATAATGGTTCCGGTCCAAAGGGCAATTTGGCGATTTAGATCGAAAGCACTTTCGAAAAGTGTTGCCCCGGCCACTAGCCCTGATGCGGTATATACAGCAAAGAAGATGAGGATAACCAATGCCGATATCACCCGGAGCATTCTGGATTTATCTTGAAACCGATACTCAAAATAGTCGGGCAGGGTAATGGAGTCTTGGGCTACTTCGGTGTATTTACGAAGTTTACGAGCCACAAACTGCCAGTTTAGATAAGCTCCCACTGATAAACCAATAGCAAGCCATATCTGATTCAGCCCGGCGGCATAAACCGCTCCCGGGAGTCCGAGGAGAAGCCATCCGCTCATGTCGGACGCACCGGCACTAAGTGCGGCAACGCCACTGCCGAGTTTACGGCCACCCAGAATGTAATCAGACAGGGTGTTGGTGTATTGATAAAAAAGAATTCCGAAGCCAATTAACGCAGCGAGATAGAAAATAAACGTAGTTAATGTTGCCGGATTCATTCTTCCTCCCGTTTAGTCTCCACAAAAAAAGTGATGATTGATAACAGTACCACGGTTAGCATGGGGACTAACAGCCAAAACCAACTGGCTGCACTTAGTGACGTTTGCTCCATAATATTTCTCCGTTCAAGTCAACAGTTAAAATTTCAAGGCATTAATAACAATTTTCCTGTCCACTAACAAGTATGAGGATCTGCCAATATTACTTTACATTAAATCAGTTAAAAGTTGAAACCATTCTTAATATGCATTAAAATTATGTAGAAGAAAGAGTATTTAAAGCAGCGCGAGGATATATATGTCAAAAAAATTATTGATTTATACAATTGGTATAACTGTAATCTTGTTTATGGGATGCTCTACGGGGGCAGATGATATGTCGATCGATTTTGGGTACGAATATGAAGTTATCGTTTCGGAGGATAGACCGTCATTAACAGATGGAGAGCTGGTTGTTGAGGTTGGATATGATGGGTGCGATCCGGCTCACGAATTTGAGCTGAATTTACGGGCTGTTGGAAGTGATGCAATGGAGATGTGGCTTGTAAAACTGACTGAAGATGAAGAATGTGAAGACCGATTCGAACAGCTAAATATTTATGATATTGAAGAGGAGATAGAAGGTGCTTCCGAGAGGGTTCTATTGACTCCGGACGGTGGGGAAATTGATCTGTAACAGTCTGAAATTATGCTCTTGGGTGAAACTCTTTGTGTACTTGGTGCAACAGAGATCTATCTACATGAGTATATATTTCAGTTGTAAGGATTGATGTGTGTCCGAGCATTTCTTGTACGGCTCGTAAATCTGCACCACCTTCTAAAAGATGTGTGGCAAATGAATGCCGAAATATATGCGGATACACATTCTTTTGAATCTCCGCTTTTTGGGCGTACTTATTTACAATATTCCAGATGCTCATTCGGGTTAACGGGCCTCCACGCTGATTTAGAAACAGCTTATTTTCAGCTTTTTTACGGTTTTTCGGGTTGACGAACTCCTCTCTTACCCGCTCAATATAATGCTCAAGTGATGTTTGTGCAGCCTCGCCGACAGGCACAAGCCTCTCCTTATTTCCTTTTCCGATCACACGAATAAAGCCGATTTCAAAAAAGAGTGTGTCCATTTCAAGGTTTGTAAGTTCGCTAACCCGCATTCCGGTGGCATAAAGTGTTTCAAGAATAGCCGCGTCCCTGATTCCCGCATTATCAGTTCTGTCTGCTTTATCGATGATTCGCTCTACTTCATCAGCTGTGAGAACTTCAGGCAGCTTTTTCGCTTTTTTGGGCAGGTCTACCAGCTCTGCGGGGTTGGCTTCAGAAAAATTTTCAACAACGGCGAACTCATGGAAGCTGCGAATACTGGAAATATTCCGAGCAATGGTACTGGTTGTAAGACCCAATTCGGTAAGTTCTTCCAAATAGTTTTCGATATGAGTGAGTGTAACTCCACCCAAATCGTTGATTTTCATGTCGTTTTTGATGAACCGAAGATATCGAGCCAGATCATTTTCGTAGGAGACAACCGAATTTTTGGATAAACCCTTTTCTACTTTAACAAATTGTAGATACCGTTTTAATTCCGTTCCAAAAGCTCCCATTTATTCTTTCGAGGTATCACCTTTAGAGTTGTCTACTTCTTCATTTTGGTTTGATGAACCCTCTTCTTTACCTGAGTCATCCGAACTGTTCTCTTTCTTTTTCACAGCCTTTTTAGTTTTAAGCTTTTTATCTTCAGGATACTCAACACGGCTGTGATAAACTCCCACCAAAATACTTAGGAACGACTCTTTGATAATTTGGATATGACGGAAGGTGAGGGGGCAGTTGTTCAATTGTCCTTCACTGATATGGTCATCAATCATTCGGTTAATAAGGTTCTCTAATTTGTTGTATGTGGGATCTTTCATTGCGCGTGACGCTGCTTCTACACCATCAGCCAGAAGCAATATTCCCTGCTCTTTGGTAAACGGTACAGGTCCATCGTAACGAAAATCCTCTTCAGGCACTTCATTCTCTTTTTCAGATGTAGTTTGAGCTTTATCGTAAAAGAAGCGAATAAGCGAAGTACCGTGGTGTGTGCGGATAAAATCAATAATCACCTGAGGCAGATTATTTTTCTTGGCCATTTTTACACCATCGCTAACATGGGCTTTAATAACTAAAGCACTCATTTTAGCTTTCAGCTTATCATGTTCATTCTCTTCGCTTTGATTTTCGATGAAATAGCTGGGTTTCACCATTTTTCCTATATCATGATACATAGCACCCACTCGGCATAGCAGAGCATTGGCTCCAATTGCAGATGCTGCTGCTTCGGCAAGGTTTGCTACCTGCAGGCTATGGTGAAATGTTCCGGGGGCCTTCGTCATCAACTCTTTAAGAATTGGCAGATTGGTGTCGCTCATTTCAAGAAGCGTAAAATCCGTGGTGATTTTAAACGATTTCTCGAAAAGAAGAATCAGGGGATAGGTGAATAATATAAAAACGGAATTTATTGCCAGGTAGAAGACATTGTCTAAAAATGGTTCCCACCCCGAAAAACGGGCTAATGCAAACGCACCAACCACCAGTGTGTAACTTATAAAAATCACACCCGGAGTTGTAAAGAAGAACTGTGATCGCTTTTTAATATCACGCACGGAAAAAATACCAAGACTGCAGGCAGTCATAGTCGCCACGAGGTATTCAAAACTGTTATCATTTATCAGGGCCGTGATAATAGCAAGTGCAAATGTGGCAAGGAGGCCCACCCTCGAATCAAATATAATGGTGAGTATTATAGGGGCTATGGCAACGGGTACTATATAGTTGCTTACACCATCAATTGTGTAGATGGTAGCTGAAGCTATAATTACGATCAACAGTGTTAGAAATACCAGCAGAAACATTGCCGGGCTATTGTAGATTTTTCTTCTATACAGAAATATATAGAAAAGAAATACAAGTGAAGCGAGCGTAATAATGGTTGCTTCACCGCTAAACCGGAGCCAGCGCTCAAATTCCGAGGCTGTTGATGCACGAGCCTGGGCAAGGCTTCGCAACACATTGTCCTGTTCTGATGTAACAATATCACCCCGACGAATAATTACTTCATCTTGGGTAATGGCCCCTTTAGTGGTGGAAATATTATCAAGATTTTCTTGTAAAACTACTTCAGAATCTGATTCACTGTAGATCCAATTGGGCTGTAGAATAATCTGCTGAATTTGCAGAGCTGTATGAGCTACCTCGGGTATAAAGTTGTCGCTGAATTCATTTTCGGCATACATGAGCGCTTCATCCTCATCCCTGACGCTGTTTAGGCTAACTGTGCGCTCCGTCCGTTCCCCTAAATTTCGAATTGTTATCTCATCTGCATCAATCTCTTGTTTAGATATATCGATGATGCCGTTATTCAGCATTCTGTTGGTAAGATTTTCTACCTCCGTCAGAATTTCATTCAGAACAGAACTGCGTTCAGTCTGCCCGTTCATCATAAGTGTAGAATAGTTCGAAAGTATCGTTTCCCAAGCTTCATCGTCTAAGTCCAGGTCGGCAAAGCTTCTATCGTCGCGGTAGCGTAAACTGTCGTTTCGGGCTGATTCTTCCTCATTTATTTTTGCCTGTTGCCACTGCAAATAACTATCCAACACGGGCTGCATTCGTCGTTCTAGGGAGTCGAGATCGGAATCGACACTTTGCCGTACGTCTTCATTTAGATGGAAAATAGGAGGAGTTTGCTCACGGATAGCTTCACGTTCATCCTCGAGCTCTGCATCAGTTTTCTTTAATGAAAATGTGAATGGTGCTGTTAAATCATCGGAACGCCATGGCTCACCTACAGTGTAATTCGCTACCGGTTGAAATGTAGCTTCTGGCAGCATGAAGATGACGATCATCAGAAAAGCTATAAAGGTAGATGCCCTGTAGAAAGTATGTTTCTTTTTCTGAGCTTCCTGTTCCTCCTTCTTCTTTTTTTCGCCAATTCTGGGAACGCCTTCCTTCTTTTTTTGTCCCAGTCCTAAGTTTTCGAGTAAACCCATGTGTTATATTGAGAAGTTAAACCGATGATGCGGCTATTGAAAAGTAACCGACTAAACATTTTGATTCCAAATAATTAAGAGGAATCCAATAATACGAAAACGGATATCAGTTAATTATTAACCATTTTCATTAAATCTTCTTCAGAAATAATGGGTATGTCTAATTTTTTTGCTTTATCCAGTTTACTACCGGCTGATTCACCTGCAAGCAGGTAATCTGTATTTCCACTCACTGATGATACGGTTTTACCACCATGTTTTTCAATGATTTCTGAGGCTTCATTGCGGGTTAAGCTTGGAAGCGATCCGGTTAAAACGAACTTTTTACCCTCCAGCGAGGATGATTTCTGCTCATTCGATTTTGCCTCAAACTGTAATCCCGCATCAGCCAACCTACTAATAAGTTGTGTACTCTCTTCTCGAATGAAAAATGAATGTACGGATTCCGCAATCTTTGGACCAATTGAATCAACGGCTGTCATCTGGTCTATGGTGGCTGATTGCAGCTCATCCATAGTTTTGAAATGGCTCGTAAGATCTTTGGCTACAGTTTTTCCAACAAAACGGATTCCCAAGGCGTAAAGTACTCGATGAAAATCTTGCTTTCTGCTTTCATCTATAGCAGATATTAAATTTTCCGCACTTTTTTCACCCATTCGCTCAAGGGGTATCAAATCTTCTTTGTTGAGTTTGTAGAGATCGGCATAAGTAGTAATCAAGCCGGCATCCACAAGTTGATCAACCACAGCTTCGCCAAGTCCTTCTATATCCATGGCATCTCTGGATGAAAAATGGATAATTCTCTCTCGAACTTGTGGTGGACATTCCGGATTTACGCATCGCCATTTTACTTCCCCCTCAAATTTTTCGAGCTTTTTGTTGCAGGCAGGGCAGTTTTCCGGCATTGCAAATGGTTTGGGGCGGTTATCTCTGTCGGCATTTACTACGCTAATCACCTGTGGAATAATTTCCCCGGCTTTTTCAATTACAACGGTGTCGCCGGTACGGATATCTTTCCGATGTATTTCATCTTCATTGTGGAGCGAAGCGCGTTTAACCGTAGTACCTGCCAGCGAAACCGGCTTGAGTTCTGCAACCGGTGTAATACTACCTAAGCGCCCAACTTGCAAAGTGATGGATTCCAGTACAGTAGAGGCTTGTTCGGCCTCAAACTTATAGGCGATAGCCCACCGGGGAGCTTTTGAGGTGGATCCCAATATTTCCCTGTATCGATCTTCATTAACTTTTATTACAACCCCATCAATTTCGTAGGGGAGGGAATGTCGCAAATCATCCCACTTGGAGATCGTTTCCAGAGCTGCGTCTATTGAATCTGTGACTTCGAAATAATTACAAACCGGGAACCCCCATTTTTTCAGGGAGTCCATTTTGCCGGAGTGTGTATGGTCGTGATCATCTGTATCATACAAAAGATCGAAAGCAAACATCCGTATCGGCCGCCTTGCCACCTCGCGCGGATCTTGCATTTTCAGTGAACCGGCCGTTGAATTTCTGGGATTTGCAAAAGGCTGCAGATCATTCTGCTCTCGGTATTCATTTAATCGTATAAAAGCCTCTTTTTCCATATACGCTTCGCCTCGAATTTCGAGCGTATCGGGTGCTTCTTTTGGCAATGTAAGAGGAATATCTTTGATGGTTTTTATATTTCTTGTGATGTCATCGCCTTGCTCTCCATCGCCGCGGGTAGCTCCTAATACGAGTTTTTGATTTTCGTATCGAAGCCGTGCTGAAGCCCCATCAAATTTAAGCTCTAGAGCGTAGGTATAACGTTCATCACCAAGGCGATCCTTAACGCGCCTGTCGAAATCCCGAAGTTCATCAGCATTATAGGTATTGTCTAAACTTAGCAGCGGAACAGGATGGGTAACGGTTGGAAAATTATCGGTTGGAGCTTCTCCAACCCGTTGTGTGGGGGATGATGGATCTGCCAGATCGTGTTCTTTTTCGAGCTTGTTTAGCTCATTTAGCGCTTCATCGAACTCCCTGTCACTGATGAATGGATCGGCATCGCGGTAATAGGCACGATTGGCATCATTGAGGAGTTTACGCAACTCATCCACGCGTTTTAGTACTTCCTTCTTAGACATACTGAAAAGTTTTTAAAATCTTGGACGCTGGGATATTGAGTCGGGCATTGCAACATTTTCCGGTAAATCTAAGTCAATGGGGGCTGCCCACCTGGTATCTTCTTCAAAGAAATCTCGGGTTAATTCTACTGCTTGCTCCTCGGAGTTGTAATGATCTTGCCTGAAGTTTTCAACTCTGTGGCCATTCAAGAAAATTAGCATGCGGGAGTATTGACCTCTTACGCGTATGGTATCCTGAAATTCGAAATTAAAAGCTTGTCCCTGGTTCATCCAGTATGGATCCATACGGGGTTTTTCGTCGCTCCAAACGCGTACAGGTTCAAGTTGATCGTAAGCTGCATATACCGTTAGGTAGAGAATTTCATCAAGGGTAGTAACCGGAGCTTCCTCTTCTTCAGCCGGCTCATCCGTAAAGTCTAAACTTAAATCCGTTCCGTTTTCATCGGATTCTACAGGAGGGGGGGTTTCTTGTGCTATCGGCGGTTCACCGGTTGTTGATTCAGAACTAAACACTCCATTAGAATAAAGCAGATACGCTCCTCCAATAACTAAAGAGGTAATCAAAATAGTACCGATTAGCCAAACAGGCACCTGTTTTTCGGTAGCTTTAAACTTCTTTCCCATATCAGCCCAATCGACACTACGGACTCCTGGAGGTGGTGCTACAGGTGATTTTGATTTCTCTTCAGGAGCAGAATGTTGCTTAACCTCTTCCTTTTTAGGTGCGTCTGTTTTTTCCTCTTCTGATTTTACCTGTTCAGGCTTTTCCGGTTGGGGTTCGGGTGGAATATGATCTTTCAGTTCGGGAAACCGTTTGAGAAGCAAATGATTGTAATTCCCTGCCTCTTGTTGGTTTAATGCTTTAACTACATCATCCTCATTTAGATGTATAGCCCGTCCGTAGCTCCTTACAAAACTACGCACATAGGTTTTTATCTCATCTTTGTTTTCAAACAGAGATCCATCTTCAATAGATTGGATGGTTGTAAGGGGTATTTTGGTAGCCTGATGAATATCCTCGGCACTAAATCCAAGATGGTCACGAATAAGGGCAAGATCTTTTCCTATCGACGGCATGTATATGAGTTTTATTGCAAGAGTTGAAAGACCTAAATCTAATTAATTATACGCCATAGTAAAAGAGGTATGCCTGTTTTTAAAAGTTTTATGAAATTCGGCTAAACAAGACAAAATGTGTAAGGCTTTCTTTCGAAATGGTTCATACAAGAAAAGAACTTGCTATGATAAAGAAGATAATCTCAACATTTTCCGAGATTGCATTTCCCAAAGTGTGCGTTTGTTGCGGAAATAGTGTGGTGCCGCCTAATGAATGCATCTGCAATTACTGTTTGAGAAATCGATTTGAGCCACATATGTCAGATGAAACACTCATACTGCCGGAGATTATCAACTTTCAGTTTGCAATGTGGCAGTTTGATAAAGGGGGATATCTTCAAAATCTACTTCATAAGCTGAAGTATGATTATCTGAAAGGTGTTGGCGAAGAGCTCGGGTTTGCAGCCGGAAAAGCTTTTTTAAAATACAATGAGATAAATAATTTCAATATTGGAGAATTAACTCCATTGATTGTTCCTGTGCCTCTACACCCATCAAAACAGAGGAAGCGAGGTTATAACCAAGCTCGCGCGATTGGAGAAGGAATTTCGAAAGTAACGGATTGGCCTGTAATAGCAAGCGCAGTGGTGGAAAGGGTTAAAAAAACAACAACACAAACAGGATTGAGCAGTGAAGCGCGCAAAAAGAATCTTTTTCAAGCATTTAAACTGAATGACAGAGAGATTATCAATCATCATTTTCCAATAGTTGTTGACGATGTATTTACAACCGGAGCCACCACGTTTGAACTGGCTGATGAACTTCTTAAAGAGAACAGGGAACAAAGAGCCGGAATTATTACAGTAGCGATGGCATAGAGAGCGATTCCATTTTTGCTTTAATCGGCCTATCTTATCAGCATGTTTAATTCACGTTCTCACAAAATCAACATCTTAGAGTCGCCAATTTCAACGATAACCTCTGCGGGGCATTGGTTTTTTGCCACTCGCAGTAGTGTAGAGGAGTATGTTCCGGGAATTTTGGAGGCTCATTCTTTCGAAGACCTCATTAAAAAGGCAGTTACCTGGATTGATAGCGCCGACTCACTGGCCATGATTCTCTATTTTATCCTGGCATTTACAGTAAATCCCTGGATTGCCATAGGAGGAACATTTCTTTTTCACCTATGGTGGTATTTCAACAAAAGTGCATTTGTAAATATACCTGCCACTCCAATTTTGACCTTTCTGAATAACGATTTTTTACAACTCTTGGTAGCGGGAGTTGCGCTCAGCTATATGGGAATCAGCGGGATGTACCTGGCCGTTGCATTTGGGATAATCTATTTCTTCCTGTTTAAAATTGGAATACTGCGCCGCGGCTGGGATCGATTAGAAAGAAACCGTCGTAAAGATGATAAACTCCCCCTGAATGATCGGGTTTTAAAAATGATTCTTGTGCGATACTCCATGAAAGAAAATATTGCTCCCGGTGAAATTGAAAAGTTGGAAAAACACGTACAAGACGCCGTAATTGAGTTTAATACCAAAAAGAAGGATCGCAAGAAAAAGTAGCATGAGTACAACTATTTATCTGGTCCGGCACGGAGAAACTGATTTTAACAGGCTGAAAAAACTTCAGGGGCGCGGTATTGATGCATCACTGAACGATACAGGAAGGGGACAGGCTGAAAAAGTGGCTGACTATTTGGAATCTGACCCAATCCGGCATCTCTATAACAGCAGCCTAAAACGCACGATAGAGACTTTACACCCTCTGAAAAACCGAACCGGTTTACCCGCTTACAGCGATAAAGATCTGGACGAAATGGATTTTGGCGATTTTGAGGGACGGTTGATGGAGGATATTCAAAACGACCTTATCCGTATTCAAAACTCGTGGAAAAGTGGAGATGTAGAGTTAGCCATTCCGGGTGGTGAGTCCCCTGTTGAGGTATTTGAACGAGCCAATCAAACTGTTCGTGAACAGATAGATGGTCATGCCGGAGAACCCCTTCTTTTTATGCTCCATGGCCGTTTAATTCGTATCTTATTGTCGTCTTGGCTTGGTTATGGATTGCAAAATATGCATCAAATCGAACATCATAATGGTGCTATATATAAGCTGGAGTTTAAGAACGGGCAGTTTGAGTCTCATTATCTAAATTACACTGAGCACCTCCGGGAATGAATGGAATTATCTGCAGGTTTAATGACCGGTATGCACCGATAATATTTAATATTGAATAGTTGAATTGATAGGAAGTTATGAGCGAGAAAGTAAAAAATATGTTTGCCGATATTGCCGATGATTACGATCGGATAAATGGAATTCTATCTTTTGGAATTCACAATGTGTGGCGTAAGAAGACGGTATTGGAGAGTAAGGTGAAGCATGGAGATAAAGTGCTCGATTGTGCAACAGGTACCGGAGATCTTGCCATTGAGTTCAAAAAAGCCGTAGGCGATAAAGGATCTGTGCTCGGTACAGATTTTTGCAAAGAGATGATTGAACACGCTCCGGACAAAGCGGCCGACCAGCAGCTTGTTGTTGATTTTGAGGTAGCTGATGCCATGGATCTGCCCTATGATGATAATACGTTTGATGTTGCCAGTATCGCTTTTGGAATTCGTAATGTAGATGATCCGGTGGTTAG
>SKWF01000080.1 GCA_007129085.1 Balneolaceae bacterium
CGCCCGTTTTATGAACTCGAATCGTGGGAGCAGATGGTGGCAGGTAGCGGTGGCGGGCCAACTGCGGCAGATGTAGCTTTGGATGTACTTCTCGACAGAGTGGAAATGCTCGCCGCACAGCGCCTGGGAATTGATGTGGTGCAAATTGATAACTCCAGATCGGGATCGAGCAGCAGCACGTCGATTACCACCGGCTGGTTTTTGAATCCACGAACATTTTTTGCGCTTGTTAACGAGGTAAGTTCAAACCCCAAAACGCTCTTTATTTTGGAGTATATGTTAACGGATAATCTGGAGCTCATACTTACCCAGGGGAATGATTCTCGAGAGGGCATTGACCTGAGGTGGCAGTACGATTACTAATTTTAGGACGGAGATAACTCTGTTGCTCGATTGCCCGTTTTTCTGTAATTATAAAACCTGCTTTTATTCTCGTTTCACTGCTCTGCCGTGAAATGGCACTCGGCGGAGCTCTGCTCCGTCGGGGGGAGGGAAAAAATCGGCAGCGGAGCAGCCTGCCTGACGTCTCGGAGCAGAGCACCGAGACGAGAATAAAAATACGCTATTTATAATACTGAAGATTATGAGTCACCCGGCACTTTCCGACCTCGATTTTGAGATAAACGCTACCCGAAGACTCCTTGAGTGCATACCCGATGATAAGCTGGAATGGAAACCCCATGAGAAATCGTGGACCCTTGGTGAATTGGCAACACATATAGCCAATCTTTTTGCCTGGCAAAAAGGCATTTTACAAATGGATGAATTTAATCTCAACTCTATCGGGGCACCCGACGCGGGCCTGAATAGTAAAGATGAAATAATAGTCAGGTTTGATAGCTATGTGGAGGAGTTAAATAAACGCCTGAATACCATGGAGGTATCTGATTTTGAAAAGGTATGGACTCTTAAAAATGGGGAGCGGGTGGTTAATAAACAGCTAAAATTGGCAGCTTTTCGTACGACCTGCATAAGCCATCTGATCCACCATCGCGGTCAGTTGACGGTCTATCTTCGGTTGCTTGATATACCGCTGCCTCCAACATACGGCCCCACAGCCGATGAGCAGGTTTCCTGGTAATAATTCCATTTTCAGGCAGTTTATAATGAAGCAGAAAACACTCAGTTATGGTACCATCCACATATTTTAAATATCTGTTTGTCGGGTTGATTGGATTCCTGGCGGGAATCTGGTTTCTATCCGGTAGTACATCAGATCGCATTTTGGCGATGGAGAGCGCCCCCTGTACCGAACCGTTAAGCTACACGATAGGTGAAATTGATTCACGGTTTGGAATTGATCGCGACGGCGTGAAACAACGAATGGAGACGGCGGCTGAGGTTTGGTCCGGCGCCATGGAGCGGCCGATGGCAGTGCATAAGCCGGGTGATGATGCAGATGTGACGGTTCATTTTGTGTATGATGAACGCCAGGAACTGGTAGATGGAGAACTGCGGTTCAGGGAGCGAATAAAAACAGAACAAAGTCTTCTGGATCAAATGCAGAAAGAACATAAGCAAGAGAGGGGAGAGTTTGAGCGACGTTCGCAGGAGTATGTGCAGTTTGCCGAACGAACTACGGAAAAGCTTGATGAACTGAATGAGTGGGTTAAGGAAACAAATGAAGCCGGCGGATTTATGCCGGAAGATGTTGAAACGTTTGATGAACGAAAATCAGATGTTGAACAGCGCCAGCAGAGGGTACTGGATGAACGGCGTGCACTGGATGAATTGGCTGCAGAAATAAATCGTGAGCAGGAGCGGATCAACAAAAAAATCGAGGAGAATAACGACAGAATTGATGAGTATAACGAGGAGTTTGCCGGATCAACCCGGTTTACAAAAGCGACATTTCAGAGAATTGGCAGCGGAGGGGTGATTCGGGTAAATCAGTTTATGACACGACGCGAAATTTCCCTTCTGTTGGCACATGAATTGGGGCATGCATTTGGGCTGGATCATGTTTCAAATCCGCGGTCGATTATGCACAGTCAAATGGGTGGTCAGCAATATTATCCCACGCTTGAACTTACCCGAGAAGATAAAGATGCCATTCAAAATCTCTGCAATTAAAAGCGACGTTCATCAAGCCGTGAACAACCCTGTCAATCTATTGCAAGAGAGTCCCTTTTCGTGTATTGTAAGCCTTGCCGAAAAAATTAAGTTCAGGCGATATGAAAAAGTTTAAAATTGAGATAAAGTGGGGCGTAATTTTTACGATAGTTACGCTACTGTGGCTGCTTTTTGAGCGCCTGATGGGGTGGCATGGTGAAAATATTGATGAGCACGCTTCGATGACGATCTGGTATGCGGTACCTGCGATTTTAGTGTACCTGTTTGCACTGTTGGATAAACGGAAAAACGATTTTGGCGGGGTGATGACTTGGCTGCAGGGACTAATGACCGGGTTTCACATCACCCTTGTGGTTGTAGCACTCAGCCCGTTTGCTCAGCTGTTTATTCACAACGTTATTACGCCGGACTATTTCCATAATATGATCGATTATGCGGTCGGCTCCGGCAATATGGAGCGCGTAGATGCGGATGAATATTTTTCGATAGGAAATTATATTAAACAGGGTTTGATCGGCTCATTTTTTATGGGTGTGGTGACATCTGCGTTGGTTGCAATTTTTACACGAAAAAGCCCTTAAACTTTAATTAAAACAGACTCCATCTTGGAGCGAAAACGTTCATTACTACATCATCATGGCGAAATTATTTAGCACAATACTCTTTACAACTCTACTGTTTGCAGGCTCAGTGGCTGCTCAATCTGATGACCCCGAGAACAGGCAATTTTTTGAAAATCTGAAAACCCTTTGCGGTAATAGTTACGCCGGTGACGTTGTTCACCCGGAAGAGGCCCCGGAGGGATTCCGAGATCCGCTGGTGGCTCATTTTAGCGGATGTGATTCGAACGAACTCCGAATTCCGTTTCATGTGGGGGATAATGAATCACGTACCTGGATTTTGACCATGGAAGGGGACCGGCTACTCTTTAAGCACGATCATCGACATCCGGACGGCACGCCTGAAGATATGACAAACTATGGCGGTTGGGCATCTGATGAAGGAGATATGCTGAAGCAGCGGTTTCCGGCTGATGAAGAGACCATTGCGATGCGCGATAACCTGCGGAGCCACATCTGGAAAATTGAGCTGAGTCGCGATGGCTCAACATTTAGTTACAGCCTCTATCTCTATGAGGATCTCTACTTCCAAGCCGATTTTGACCTGACTGAGCCGATAGAGTAAATGGGTTATTACCGTTACGAATCATTGAAAAAAGAGGTACTAAAATAGTGTACCTCTTTAGTCAACTAACCGGTTGTACTTTTTCATGATCTCCAACACTTCCTCTACAGGTAGTTGCTCCATCTTGTTGCCGTCGTGGCCCTCCATGGTTTCGGCCATAAATATGGAGTTCAGAATCGCCTCTTCGGTAGCTTCTACCGCGGCGAGAAACAGGGGCGTCATGTTCACGTTTTTAAGCTCCCGGTTTTCGAGCTTGGTGTCATCATCATCAAGGTTGATGCGAACATCGTCATGTGTTGAAAACGCGATGATGTAATCACCGCTGCCGTTGGAGGCAAAGCCACCGACTTTGGCGATGCCGAGAAATGCACGTTTCGCCAGTCGCTCAAGGTTGCGCGATGTAACCGGCGCATCGGTCGCCACCACAATCATTATGGAGCCATCTACATCAAAATCGTAGTGTTGGTTTTCCGGTCTGTTTTGTGCGGTTTGATGAACGTCGCTATTCGGGATATCAGCCATGTAATGATTTTGCAGCTCTTCGCCCACCGGAACGCCATCTACGGTTAAAATTCCTCCAAAGTTCGATTGTACAAGCACACCAACGGTGTACCCTCCTCGATCTTCCGGCAGTTCCCGTGATGCCGTGCCGATTCCCGCTTTAAAACCGAGTGCTCTCGTTCCGGTTCCGGCACCTACATTTCCCTC
>SKWF01000344.1 GCA_007129085.1 Balneolaceae bacterium
AGGAAATTCATTAAAGGCCAACAATTAGAGAGAAGCCAACCAAAGCGTAGATGAGAAGCAATTCAAGTTACTTATCGTCATCCGAATTCTCTTTCTCCTTCGCTACTTTTTTCTCTTCCACCTTTTCGGAGATTTGCGAAATCTTTTGTGCTAATCTACCCTCACGTGATGGCTCTTTCGGCACTTTACCCAGCAAATAACCGTACGGTTGCAGTGATTCCACCTCATCAAAGACAACCTTCATCATCGCTCCCAGCGGGATGATCAGAATCATACCCACAAGCCCCCAAATCTGAGCACCTATAAAAAGTAACAACAGTGCGGCAAAAGCATTGATACTCACCTGACGCCCTACTATAACCGGTGTAAATAGATTACTTTCAAACAGTTGAATAATATAAAACGCCAGCAAAATAATCAGTGGATAGAGCAGGGAATCCATCGTAAAGAAGGCATAAACCACCGGTAAAATAGATCCAATCATCGGACCTATAAACGGGATTACATTCAGCATCGCGGCAAATACACCGAAAAATATGGCGTGTTCTACTCCAACAATCATCAACATAATAGAGTTAATCACTGCTAGGATGAGAATAACCATTAATATTCCCGTGATGTAACCCTGCACAACATCCTTCACTTTTGTGATGATTCGCGCAACTTTCTTATAGTCTTTTTCGCTATTACGGCCAAAAGCTTTCAGCACAAATTCTTTAAGGAAATCACGGAAAATCAGCATCAAAAACATGAATACCGGCACCAAAAATATCGATGTAAACACGGATGCGGCATCCGCAACCCGACGAAGCATGGTGTCTGTATTTTCCCCAAAAAAATCGATCACCGAGGTTCTCATCTGATCAAAATCGATAAATTCATCGATCCCAAACCGGGCAGCTAAAAACGCCTGAACGTTCTCCAGAATCTCTTCGAATCGCTCCCGGAAAATATCAACATCTCCGGCAAAAGCTGATATCTGTGTGTAGAAGAAGAATCCAAGACCAATTAACCCAAGAAGCCCCGTTAATATGGCAAGAAAAGCTGAAAGGAGCCGCGGCACTTTGTAGGATTCGAGCCACTGACACATTGGGGAAAGCAAAATGGAAAAAAAGAGGGCAAACAGTAGAGGCTGAAGAACAGATTTAGCCACAATCATGGTATATACGGAGAGTATCAACCCTGCAAGAATGAAGGTGTACTTTACATACCATTTTTGTTCAGCTCCAGCCATCATCTCTGTAAATGTTTGATATTAACGTCTACTGCTACGTACTGTTTGCTTGATTGGTTTCAACAGATCGTCCAGCCCATTCGTTTTAATCTCGTACATAGTGGCAATCTGCTGTCCTAACGTGCCATTCGGGAATCCGGTTCTCTCAAACCACTCCAGGTAATGAACAGGCAGATCTGTAATATACCAACCTTCATATTTTCCAAACGGCATTTTTGCTGCTACAAGTTTCAACAAAAAAGCTCGATCGTACATAAAGAGGTAACCATAGTATATTTATAACGGAGTTAAGAAGCCGATAAATATTACGGCTCCTATACCCTACAGATTAATGTCACTTAATCTCTAATCGCATTAATTACTGAAATAATAGTCAATGACGTAGCTGCCACACTCGATGCTAAACTAACTCGCTCTTGAGGAGTAAGTTCTCTACGCTGCGGTTTTTCCGGGATTACAATCGTAGCACCAGGTTCGATATCGGGATTGTTTCTAATCCACAAGAATCGTTTGGTTCGATCAACTTCGCCGTTTGCGTAAACAACATATGCTCGATTTCGACGCCCGTCTTCAGTCACTCCACCGGCGGCGCTCAGGTAATCTCGAAACGAACGGCTTTCATCATACCTGACACTTACGGGGAACAGTACCTCTCCCTCAACACGAACCGTTTGAAGTTGTTTAGGTACTCGAATTACATCGCCCTCTTCAAGAATAAGGTCTACATTCGATTGAGGGTTATCCAGTGCATCTGCAAGGCGAATACCTACTCGAGTCGTCTGTCCATCAACACGAACCAAGTCACCTACTACACTTCGTTCGTCCACTGCAACATCATCGAGTGTACGCTCCAGAGACGCTCCTCGTGGATAGGCGTAATCAGACAGGCCTCCGGCCCATTCAATAACATCCGACAGACGTGCGGTACGATCTTCAAGAACATATTCGCCGGGGTACTGAACCTCACCCTCTATACGCACAATCTGCTGTGCCTGGTAATTTGGTTTGAGACGCACAAACACCTGGTCAAAAGGTTTTAGTACAAAATCTTTATCCTCCTCGGCGAACTCCAGGTTTCTATCTACACTAAATTGAAATACCTCAGCAACACGATCCGTCTTGAGCTGTTCACCATCATCCACAATTCTCCGGGCTACTTCCACTCGATATTCGGCAGCATCATCCCGAAATCCATCAGCCTGTAAAATAGCGTCCTGAATGGTTGTCTCTTCAGTAAAATCAAACTCACCGGGATTATTTACAGCCCCACTTACACGAATATTATACTCTTCACGAAGTTCAAAAAGGGAGGCAATTCGAACTTCATCATCCCGTCTCAATTCAAGGTCATACGTTTCAGGTTCATCCAATACATTTCGAAGGCTGAACGGTATCGTCTCAACGGTTAAATTATCTCGTGTCCGATAAATAATTCCGCGTTGAAAATGCGCATCTTCTTTTGGCCCATCTGCCTTTTGGATCAAATCGTACAATGTCATTCCTTCCTCAAGCTCAAAATCACCCGGTCGAAAAATTGCACCACGAATTGATACGCGGTTTTCAAACCGGTCCAACCCACGTCCCACTTCAAGAACATCCCCATTTCGTATTTCTAGATCTCCTCCTTCAGGATATTCTACATCAGAAACACTTCTCATAGTCGGTGTACGTCGTTTCAATACCAACCGCTCTGTGTAGGCTCTATCTGTAAACCCACCAGTGTAATCCACCAGATCATCCAGTGTCTCTCCCTCCTTCAGTTCAAAATATCCTACCCTTTTAGTTTCGCCCAAAACCTGTACTCGATTGATATATGGGTCAACCTTTATAATATCCTGATCTTTCAACTGAATATTTCCCTCCTGGTTACCCGTTACCAAGATATCGTAGAGATCAAAATTCTCGATAATTTCATTGCCGCGGATAATCTGTACATTTCTGAACGATCCGTCCCGATTCGGCCCACCGGCAGCAAAAAGTGCATTAAATGCTGTAGATAACGAGGAGACCGTATAAGTTCCGGGCATTTTTACCTCACCCATTACGGTAACCTTAATACTTCGCACATTGCCAAGACTTACATCCGCATAGGTGTTTGCCTGGTCGGGTTGATCCGGCCGTAGCCCCGAATAAATATCTCCCAGTCGACGAATAATTCGGTCACTCGCTTCCTCGATTGTGAGTCCATTTACATATATAGGGCCTAAGTTCTGAATTTTAATTGCCCCTTCCGCATTTACAATCAGCTGGTAGGTCTGCTCAGCGGCACCCCAAACATCAATAACAATTTGGTCGCCCGCTCCCACCGTATAATTTCGTGGCGTTGGAATATTAAAAGAGGGTTCAAACGTACGAGATATTTGATCGAAAAGACTCATTCCAAACACACGCTCCTCGCGTGGAGTCTCGTCCTCTTCAGTTTCATAATCTACAAATACAGAATCAACCTCGGCCAGCTCTCGGGTTTGCCCTGCCTCCTCTCTTTGTCTCTCTTCATCAGCATCTGTTTGAGTGCGGAGCTGACGAATACGCTGTGTTAACCTACTCACCTCGTTGCGCTGTGCACCACGCTGAATTGCTAGGCTGCTAAATTGAGGACGGCTGGGCCGACGTGGTGATCTCCAACGGGGTGCTGAACCTGATGGCTGACAAGCCGCGGGTGTTCGCCGAGATCGAGCGGGTGCTGCGCCCCGGCGGGCGACT
>SKWF01000068.1 GCA_007129085.1 Balneolaceae bacterium
CCAAAAAAGTAAACATCAACGGCGGGGCGATAGCGATGGGTCATCCGCTGGGGTGTACCGGCGCTAAACTGGCCACACAGATTCTTCACGACCTCCAAAGGCTCGATAAACGCTACGGTATGGTAACGATGTGCATTGGCGGTGGCATGGGCGCTGCGGGGATTTTTGAGAAGGTTTAGTTGATAGTCCTGAGTCGTGAGAATGGCAGGTACACTCCCCTCCTTCGCAAGGAGGGGCCGGGGGTGGTTGGCCGGGAAAGCTGTGGAATAAATAAGAATAGTAAATGAGGTTGCGGAATGAAAGATGCCGCAGGAAAGAAATTGAATAATGATGTTTCGAACCACCCCTAATTCCCCTCCTTATCCAAGGAGGGGATTTCAAGAATTATCAAATCTGTAAATAAGCCACCAAACATTTAATCTATGCACTGAATTTGTAAATCATGCTAAATCCGAAAAGAACTAAAAAAGCAGCGTCAATATCTTCGAAATAATATGACGAAGTGGTAGGTTAGGCTGTGGTGTGATTTGAAAGGGAAGAAAATATTCGGTTTTAAGGTTAGACGTCAGTATGGAATAGAAAACTTTATTCTTGACTTCTACTGTCCAAAGCTCAAATTAGCCATCGAAGTTGATGGTGATGTCCATCACTATAGAAAGAAACAAGTTCTTGATTCCAGAAAGGATAAATTATTGAAAAATGAAGGAATTAAACTGGTAAGATTAAACAACTATGATCTTGAAGAAGATTACGAGAGTATAATTTTGTATTTGGAAGATATCTTCAAAAAAAGAGCTCATGAATTGAATATTTCATTTGAAGAAAATCTGTAGTGAACCACCCCTATGTCCCCTCCTTGGGAAGGAGGGGATTATAAGTTTAGCCCCAAAGTTCATTTCAAAACTTTAAACTCTATAGACATGTTCAAAGAAGACACACTTAAAGACGATACGATTCTCATCACCGGCGGTGGAAGTGGTTTGGGGCTCTCGATGGCTCATAAATTTGCGGAGCTGGGTTCTGATATTGCTATTTGCGGCAGGACGGAAGAGAAACTTCAAAACGCCGTTGAGGAGCTGAAAGAGCACGGCACAAAGGTAAAATATTATGTAACCGATGTTCGGGATTATGAAGCTGTGGGGGAGATGTTTGATGGAATCAGGGATGATTTTGATCAAATTACAGGCTTGGTAAATAATGCGGCGGGGAACTTTTTAAGTGCATCGGAGGATCTCTCACCGGGTGGTTTTAAGGCTGTGGTGGATATTGTGCTACACGGGAGTTTTAACTGTACGCATCACTTCGGAAATCATCTGATAAAGCAGAAACAGGAAGGAAATATTTTGAACATTACCACCACATATGCCGAAGATGCCGGATCGGCATTTGTGCTTCCATCAGCCTGTGGAAAAGCGGGTGTATTGGCGATGACCCGCTCTCTTGCGTACGAATGGGCGGAGTATAATATCCGGGTGAACGCGATCGCCCCGGGGCCATTCCCAACCGAAGGAGCGTGGACCAGGCTTTTTCCAACAAAGAAGTTCGAGAAAAAATATATCGACCGAATTCCCGCCGGTCGCTACGGTGATCACGAAGAGCTTGCGAATCTCGCCGCATTTTTGATGAGCGACCTTGCCCCTTACATCACCGGGGAGTGTGTGACGATTGATGGGGGAGAGAAGCTATCCGGCGGACAGTTTAACTTTATTGACGGCCTAATGAGCCGCAGCAAGTTGAAGAAATTTTTCAAGATGATGAAGGGCTGAAATAGTAGATGGTCTATAGACTATCGACCATCTACTATTGTCTATTGATCGGAGTCTATATTCTAAAACCTATCCAAAGCAGCTCTGATTTTTTCTAAAGCCTGAACGGTTTTTAATGCATCATATGCAGAAAAGTCACTTGCCCGGTTTTGCTGGATTGATTTAATGAAGTTGAGTACCGAAAGCTCTACCGTTTTTGTTGCATCAAAGCTTTTGTCACTTCGAATAACTTTTTTCCCATCTACCTCGATCTTGCGGGCTTTTTGACGGTTCACTTCGCAATCTATCATCAAGTGGCCGGAAGAGATGATCCGTTGGTGATAATCAGTTTTCCCCACATTGCTGAACTGCAATGATGCGGCGCTACCGTCATCAAACCGAAGAGAAAGCTCCAAGCCAAGTCGTTGTTTTTCTATCTCAATGGGACGCGTGATAATGTGCTGGATGCCGGACTTTTGAAATTTGATAATAAATGCGAGTTCATCCATCCACTGCTGCTCAAAATAGTTTGGGTCTGAACTGTGGGGTGTGATGGAGAGCTCTTTTTTGATCTGAATGAGATTCGGTTTTTGAATCTGTTGACGTATCCAGAGTGAGGCGGGAGAGAAGCTGGGCCAGTGCGAAAATTGAACGACAACTTTAGCCTCTTCGGATGCGTGATAGATCTTCTCGACCATCTCTAAATCGGTGGGAAGGTGTGATACCAGGTAAGAGTGATATCCCATTCGTATAGAGTCGAAAAGCAGGTGCAGATTGTTGATGGAATCATCCAAAAGTATGCATCCATCAATATTGTCTTTTATAAGTGATGGGGAGAGGATAACCTCCTTAACGGCCGTTAGTTTGCGCAGATGCTTTTCCCAAGCTTTTGCTCGCTCAGTTTTGCCAATTACAGCAATTTTCATAGAGTGATCCTTTTCATCAACAGTTTAAAGAAGATGAGAAGCAATTGGGTTGAATCCAAAATTTAGATTTGATACTGTTTCATTGCGCATAATTTGATTTCAAATCCTCATTAGGTCTTTGTTGTCTATTTTTTCTTTTTAAAATACGCAATTAGCTTCGGTAGACAGGCCGTTTATTGAAGGTTGATTCGGTATGTTGGAGTCTTAAAAAGAGCAAAAACGAAAAGGTGTATAATTGTAAAACCGCAGTGACGCAATGGCGCTAAGGGATTATTAACGCGCAAGTCGCAAGGTCCAAGGGGCAGAAAAGAAAAAATATGTCACCCCGTACGCAGGCCCGGTTTTGGCCGGAGATACGGGGTCTCCTTTCGGTATAAATGGCATTAGTCTCCCCAGGATACTGAACTAAATTCAGCATATGGTGGGTATGCGTTGATTATGTTTTGTTGCTGTTTTTCTTTTGTAGCCCTTAACTTTCTTTCTCGTTCATCCCGACGCTTCGGGACGAACCAAAAAATCTCGGCAACTGATCCGTTCCGGCTGCCGGTCGGTGTCTCTCCCTCGACCGAAGCTATCGATGGTCTATCTATTATGGAGTTAAATTGTTAGGGTATAAATCGCCGTTGCTTTTGAAGAGAAGGATACTTCCGAGCCGGAGCGATATCTTCCTGCGGTTTCGGTCGTACCGCCCGGCTGTTTCGCCTTCACGGATCAGAGGCCGTTTTGTTTGGGGTAGATTTAACTTACTGAGCTTTGAGTAGGGCGATGAGCCGTTGAAATAGCTCTGAACCCAGCCCCAGGCGGGGCTGAATATCAATAGCCTCGTATGCAATGCCGCGTGCGGCACGGAATGCGGGGTTTAACGATTCCCCCAACACAAGATCCCCGAGGCGATGGTTTATTTAGAGGCTTTGAGTGAATACGAGTGGGCATGCGTTGATTTAATTTGTATGCTATTTTTCTTTTATAGCCCTTAATTTTCTTTCGCATTCATCCCGACAGCGGTCGGGACATGGCTACTGATCCGTTCCGGCCTGTCTACCGAAGCTATCGATGGTCTATCTATTAATGTGCTAAAATTTTGATGTTTAGCTCTCCGTTGCTTTCTGAAAAATGATTTTTATCACGAGCCGGAGCGATAGCTTCCTGCGGCCTCAGTCGCACCGCCCGGCTGTTTCGCCTTCACGGTTCAGAGGCCGTAAATGATAGACAGGGCTCCTCATTGCGCCGTATGTAGGGCTAACAGCCAATAA
>SKWF01000116.1 GCA_007129085.1 Balneolaceae bacterium
GTGCCAATTTTACCCCAAAACTGAATCCAATCTGCGGGTTGATAGTTGGCTACGATATACATTCTCTGTCCCTGGTTAAATAGCATGGTATTGGACAGTACATACAGGAGATCATTTTCGAACTGGAAAACCCTGGATTCAAAATCCTCGGTGTCGAACATGGTAACTCGTGCATCAATGGTTAAATCATTTCGGGGAGTGTAGCGTATATCTTGAAAAACCAGATAACCATATGTCGCTTCACTATCGGCTGCACGGGCGCGAGAGAAATCAAGCCGGGTGCGCAGGCGTACAACAGGGTGCACCTGGTACTCAATTTGGTAACGGACTCCGGTTCGTTTGTTGTCATCAAGTAGTCGCAGGTCCCGGCCAAACGCATCGGTTGTGGAGTACTCCTGCCCACGCTCTTTGTAACTTACAAGTGCATACATATTTAGTTGACGGCTGGGAGAGTACTCCAAAAGTGTTCTCCAGTCGTAGCCGGAACTTGGGCGAGTTGTTTGAAAACGTGGACCGGGAAAGCGAAAATGGTCGAAATAGGCGCTGACCTGAACGTTGTTGGTAATTCCCTGGCGGATACCGATGTAAAACCCTTCTTCATTTTGCGGATTGCTGGATTGTTCCCCAAAACCGGCACCAAAAATGGATTGAAAATTTCGTCCGTAATTTCGGTAAGCGAAAGCCATGTCTGTTGATGGCCCTACATCAACTGTAGCTCCGCTTAGAACTCCATAACCGCCGTTGTCGGTGTGCCCAACTTCACCAAACAGGAGTGCAGGTCCGGCTAATAATCGATAATCAGCACCGTATGCCGTTAGTGTTTGGCCGGAGAAATTGTAAATTTGCGAGGGTTGAGTACCGGCAGCAATCGGCCTGTCGAAGTGGTTTCGATACCCTGTAACGCCAATAAATCCACGCCTGACTTCGTAACGAACTCGTCCGCCATAGGTTTCCTGTCCGAGATTCAGGCGTCGTTCACGCTCGTTAATCGTTCTGTGAAATGCAGATTCTGTAGGGAATCGTACAAACTCGTCATCAATTTCGCTGGCGGTTCTCTGCCGGTTTGAGTAGAATCCGGTTACCTGCAGGCGGTTTCCATAAGTGGCGGCAATTCCGCGAAAGGCATTGGTTTCCTGGGCAGATGTATACGGCCTTACTCCTCGGTCATTTTTTGTTGTTGTTCGAATAACTTCACTCCCTTTACCAAATGCGCCGCTGCTCCAGAGTGTTAACCCCTGGCCAAAACCGGCGCTAAAATCCCCAATGATAAGTTCCCGCAGATTCCCGTTGTTTCGCAGGGCTACATGCCAGGAGGTGTAATCAAAGCTGGCAATATCGGGCAGGGGTTCGCCGGGGTCTTTATCCTGGGTTAGGTTTAATGAGAGATGATTGCTCGTGTATCGAAAGCGCTGAAAATATTTGACGGGGCTGCCAATATATCCGCCGAGAGAATCGGGCCGCTGATATCCTTCCTGCTCTTCGAGAACCTGCTGGTATCGCGAAATCACTTCGAAGCGGCTGTTATCGGTCCAGTAGTTTGGGTTCAGATAGAGATCTCGCCCACGTTCGCGCCCGCTTCCTACGGTGACGTACGGTCTGATCCTGTTAACAGTGACGGCGCCCAATCCTCGTACTTCTTCAAGTTCTTCTATCGATTCAAACGGTTTGATATCCCGTCGGTAGCGCGAAATTTCCTGGGCCAATCGAAAGTTCAGCCCGGGTATTTGAAGCAGATCATCTACAGAGGCGCGATTAATATTCAGTGGGTTTGATGCCAACTCTTCAAGTAATTCAACAAGCTGTTCTACATTATCGACATCCAGGTCGGATTCTTCGGGGTCGAACCCTTCCAGTGCACGTTCAATATCCCGCTCCACCTGGGTACGAACGGTATCCTGGCTCTGAGCAAAAAGGTTGTTTGAAACTCCTGATGCTAACATCAAACCGATGAGTAGCAGCGGAAGGTGCAAAAAATGGTATGGAGACTGTTTTTTGGCCACAGGTTGTGATTAAAATCGAATTCCTAAATCAAGGGCGGGACTTAAACCGAGCGGAATATGTTGCTGCATGGCAATATTTATCAGCCAGCTGTCTGCGCTGTATCCAAACCCAAAAGAGTAGGTTTCAGGTTCGGTAGTGGTTCCGGCCCGGGCAAAAAGGGAGTCGAAAATTTCGAACTCCAGTCCCGCACGGTACGAGATGGGAAAGCTAACATCTTTTACCAGTTCGGAGGTGAAGAAAGCGCGCGTTGTTAGCTGATAGCTGAAGCCCACGGCTAATTCTCTCGGCAGTTCTTCGTCGGTAGCGCCGTAGGCCGGTTGATTAAGATTTGTGGCACGTGCACCGAGCCACAGGCCATCGATTACTTTTGCTCCCATTCCCAAATCTATACCCAAAGCCCCCGCAGAGCCGTAGTTGCCCCCTTGGAAGACATGCGTGTAATTAATGGCAGCCCCGTAATGAAAATTGCCGAGTTGGTTTTTATACCCAAGACGCATTCTGTTTTCATTAAACAGGTTAAATCCGTAGCGGTGCAGGCCAACTCCAAACGTACCCCAGCTCGATTGTAAATTACCGCTTGCAGCCATATCTGTGATTTCGGAAATCCCCAAATACCGAAATCCGTAAAATGAAACCTGGTTTTCTTCCGTTTCCATAAATGCTACATTGGAAAATATAGACCAGTTGTCGCTCGGCATGGCGACTCCGGTTTGTCCCATAGAAAGTGAACGGGCACCCATAGTATTTTGGGAATAGACAGGTGATGTTAGCAGTAGCACTGCCATCAACGTGGCTGGAAAGCCAATAGATAAATGGAAAATCCTTCGTATCATCGGAAAGCCATATAATTATTTTTTTGGAAAGGAATATGAGGAATAACTATATAAAATTGAAGTATTGGTTAGCTTTTACACTATTTTTTTTGCTTGCGGCCACTGAAAATACAGTAGGCCAAGAGTTTAATTGTGATGTTTCGGTGAATGATCGGCAGATTAGCGGCTCTTCGTATGAGTATGTAAGTGAACTGGAAAGTGATCTAGAGCAGTATATCAATCGAAACCGGTGGACAGAAGATCGGTTTGAAGATCATGAGAGAATTCGTTGCCAGATTCAGATTGTGCTCACGGATGTTGATGACCAGTTTAACTACAGCTCGGAAGTAATTTTTAGTGTCCGACGGCCAATTTATAATTCGGTGCAGGAGTCGTCATCATTGGTGCTGAACGACAGCAACTGGCAGTTTAGCTATCCCCGAAATAAAAACTTGGTTTTTGACCATCTGCAGTTTGATGATTTGACCAGCTTTATCGATTTCTATATGTATGTACTGCTGGGGTACGACTATGATAGCTTTTCGGAGCTTGGTGGTACGCCGTACTACAATATGGCACAAGATATTTTTGAGTTGGCCAGGAATAGTGGTCAGCCGGGGTGGGGGCGATCCATCGGGTCGCAGCGCAATCGCTTTGGGTTGATTCGCGACTTAACAAACCCTAACTACGAAGGACTTCGAGAGGGAATTTACCGCTACCATCGGCATGGACTGGATCAATTTACGATCGACCAAGATAGATCTATTGAAGAGGTTATAGAGGCGATTGAAACCATTCGTGAGGCGAAACGGCTGACAAGCAATAACTATCTGTTCGATATATTTTTTGATGCGAAACATCCTGAGATCGTAGCGCTACTCCGAACAGCAGATGTGCAAACTCGCCTACAAGCGTATAATTTGTTGCGAGATGTAGATCCGTCTCACTCTTCGGTGTACGAACGGCTGCAGAATTAAATCTTTTCAGTAAATAGGGTAATTCTGTTTTACGGTTTGATGAACGCCTTAAAACGGTTCCTCCAAAATAACTACTTAATCAGCGTCATCTGTTTATTCAGAGTTTTTTCTTCGGTAACCAA
>SKWF01000047.1 GCA_007129085.1 Balneolaceae bacterium
AACTGACGAATGTTCAGGTAATATAATTATTCCTGATGATTTACAAACCGTCGGCCGATCCACATTCCGCAAAAGAGTGCTGCAACACCGGTGATTACCTGGCTGAATATATAGCTGAAAAACAGGATTGGGGATTCATCATGAATCAGAAATGCCTCTACGCCAAAACCGGAGTAGGTGGTGTAGCTGCCAATTAAACCGGTGACCAAAAACAGATTTAGGTTGCCGGACGTGTATCTGTGCGTAAGGATGATAAAGAGGCCACCCATCAAAAAACTGCCCAGCACATTTTCTACCGCAGTGGCGGTTAACAGAAGGCCCTCAGGATGGAGAAATTCCACGCCGAAATTCGTCAAATACCTGAGCAGAGAGCCTGCGGCTCCACCCAGAGCCACCCAAAAAACGCCTTGCAGTGTAGGTTGATGATCCATCTTATGCACCTCCCATCCAGTAGGATGCAGCTGCAAAACCAACAGCAACAAAACCGAGTGCTACAAAAAGCTGCAGAAAGAGGTAGGTAATCAGCCGTTTAAACGACTCATCCAGCAAGTTTACAACTTCCAGCGTAAATGTGGAGAAGGTTGTAAACGCGCCCAAAATGCCAATGGTGATGAAGAGCTCTGCGCTTTCCGAATAGTTGGCGGCAGAAAACAAGCCGAGGGCAAAACCTCCCAAAAAACACCCGGTGATATTGGCCACCACCGTTCCGGTTACTACGTTAGACCCGCCGGTTAATTTGCCCGTTATCAACCCGATAAAATAGCGCAAAACTGCACCAACGGCTCCGCCTAAACCAACCAGTAAAAATGAATTCATATGCGGGCTTTTTTATGGCACAATCAGAGCACTTTTTTACCCATATGGGTACAAGATTAACAAAAATCACTGAAGATTAGCCCTGTTCTGTTTTAACAAAAAAGCAGAACAAGGTTTTACTCACTTCAATATCACCAGAGTGCGCCGGGGGTGAGTGATATACCGATATTAAGCCCTCTGTTGATTCCCGGGTTACTTAAGTTTGTATCAAACCCTTCCCCGTAGGTAATATCCATTTCCAAACGATCGGGCACAAGATGTAGCCGCAATCCACCCTGGAAATTCGGAGGCTCAATATTGGTGGTGTAAACTTCCGTAAGCAGCGTAATTCTGTCAACGATATCAAAATCTGCGCGAACGCCATAAATTGCAGCATAATCCCACTCTCCATCAACCCGATCTCCACCTAGGCCGACATTGGCATGTAAGAGGGTAGAGCCATCAAGCACGCTAAATGTGTATGGCAGGTAGGTATAAAATTCATCTACCCCCATTCTGTCGTCAAAAATCATCCCTAAAACCCATCCGTACGACCAGCCTTCAAAATCGAGGTCGCCGGGGATAAATTTAAATTCCCCTACGTAGTTCGAAATGGCAAAATCGTTATTGCTGTCGAGAATAATCCCGGGGGTAAATTCCCACACGTGGTTTAGTCCAACGCCGGTCTGTATCCAGGTTTCATCCTCTCCATACCAGGCTTCGAGCTGGACAGATCGAGCGGTTGTAATATCGGTATCATCAACAATCATCTGTTGTGCCTGGGCTTGCCGATCGATGGCAGCAAGACTGAATAACATAAAAATTAAGGCTGCTTTCAACAGGGTATTAAAATCAAAATTCATGAAGCGTATGTTTTAAGAGAAATTGAATTTTCAGTTCATCACATAACCACCTTTTTTATAAATAAAGGGTGCCAATGCAATCTGCAGGTGGTGAACGGTAATAATTTAATAAAATTGGTGACCCACAAAATTCAGGTAGAACATACATAAATATATGGTCAGTTTTTTACCCACAATTTAAAATGAACACCGTTGGAAAGCAGCCGGCGTTTCTATTTCTACATCAGAAATGTACAACAAATGGCTGACTCCAAAACCGGTTTCATCCATTTGTTTGTCAGGATTTTGGATCACGATCACTAATTCGTTCGGCGATTAAACCTAAGGACTCTGCAGATTTTTTGAAAACTGAATCTGCTTGACATATTGAAGTGACGACGGCAGATTTTTTTAGTAGCTTACTTATTCTCTCGTTATCAACATAGATGGATAGATGAAGACGAACGATCCCGTAAAAAAAGCACTGGTGATTAGCCTGGTGGTTTCAACCATCAGTTTGTCGGCAAAAATTGCCGCTTTTTACATTACCGGTTCCACTGCTGCCCTCTCCGATGCAGCCGAATCGGTTGTCCATCTGTTTGCCGTAATTTTTGTGGTGTACGGATACTATTTAAGCCTGAAACCGGCCGATGACGATCATCACTACGGCCATGAGCGCATTGAATTTCTATCGGTAGGTGCCGAAGGGGCAATTATCATCATAGCGGGGTTAACGATTCTCTACAATGCCGTAGAAAGTGCCATTACCGGCATTGAAATTATGAATATGGGCACGGGTATCAGCCTGCTCGTTATTGCGGCACTGATTAATCTTGTGCTGGGCAATTATGTGCTGCGGGTGGGCCGAAAACATGACAACATGATTGCCATCAGCAACGGAAAGCACACCCTTACCGATGTATGGACCAGCGGTGGAGTTGTTGCCGCACTCGTCATCATTCATTACACCGGCTGGCTGTTTATCGATGTGGTTGTCAGCATATTGATTGCAGCCTACATCATGTACGAAGCGTATAAGCTCCTCAACTTTTCTGTTCGCGGGTTGATGGACACCCGAAATCCATCCGTAGACCGCGCGCTTAACAAGGTGCTAAATAATGAACTGCCCGAAGGCGCCACCGACTGGCATCAGCTTCGCCACCGCACCTCGGGGAATACCACCTGGATTGAGTTTCACCTTGTGTTTGAAGATGAAATCAACCTGAAAAAAGCCCACGACAGAGCCACCCTGTTAGAACGAAAATTGATTGATGCCCTGAATACAGATGCCGTTATTACGATCCACCTGGAGCCGCATGATGCCCACGACGAATCCCACAATATTTTAAAGGGGGCTAACAAGAAGAAAGGGCTGGATGAATTTGCATGAACAGGGTTCAGGTGGCAAAATTCGTTTTCCTCGAGGCTGTCCAAAAAGGGTGTCATCCCGCACTTGATGCGGGATCTCCATCCGTTGATATGGGTAGGAGATACCGGATCGGGGTCCGGTATGACGAGTTTGATGATTTTATACTTTTTTCCACGCCCTTTTTGGACAGCCTTTTTCCTGGAAAATGTAAATAGATTAAACAATCAAACTCAGGTTCCAACTTTCAAAGCAATGAGATGATATAATATATTGACCCATGGAACGTACTCTAAATCAATCTTCTTCCACCTTATACGTATTGAATTTTAACTCCCAACGATCGTGAAAAACCTCTTTGCATCACTCGTTTTTCTTCTCCCCTTAGTACTTGTGCCTATCCTCGAGGCTCAGGATAACGGCGAGTTTACCATTGCCCGTGTTCAATATGGCGGTGGTGGCGATTGGTACAGTTCCCCCACGGCGCTCACCAATTTAATTGATCATTTACGAGAGGAAGTGCCGATCTCCATCAGCTCCAACTACGATGATGTGGCTATCGGCAGCCGGGAAATTTTCAACTACCCGTTTCTATTTATGACCGGCCACGGAAATGTGAGTATAAACGATACCGAAATGGCTAATCTGCGGCGTTACCTCGAAAATGGCGGATTTTTACACGTAGATGATGACTATGGAATGGATCAATACATCCGTCCCATTTTAAAAGATATTTTCCCTGATGAGGAGTTTTTTGAGCTTCCGCCGGATCATCCCATCTACAACATTGTGCATGAATTCCCCGAAGGACGCCCGCCAAAAGTACACGAGCATGATGGATTGCCGCCGCAGGCATTTGCTATATACCGGGAAGGGCGAATGGTGCTGCTCTATACGTAT
>SKWF01000191.1 GCA_007129085.1 Balneolaceae bacterium
CCAGTTTCAACAGCAGATGCCTAATCGCAGAACCAAGTCCTGTTTTCTTAACCCTCTCTTTCTGATTTAATTTTCGCTGAATCAGAATCAAAGACTGTTTCTCAGCCGTAACGACATGTCTCAAAACTTGCAGCAAATTCCACTCTCCCGGCCCGGGGTTGTACCGCAGCTGCTCGGCCGCCAACGATTTGTATTGGCTGATGATCTCCTTTCGCTGAGTTTCGAGGCGGTTAAATATCTTCCGGCATTTCTTTTTCATTTGTAGTTCTTCATGCAGCAATTATATCTATAGGTCGTGCCAATAGAGCGTACCCTGCTCATTAATAATCAAACCGTGATCGGTAAGATAGACGGACCGGCTGAGATCTGCATCATCAAAAGTCTCTTCCCCGATATTGTAAAGCGTATGGTCACTCACGTTAAATGCAAAGTAGCGATATGTCCGGCTGGTATTGCCTCCAAGTTCGGTGGTAACCTGATCCCTGATCTGTATTAAAAGCCAACCACTTTCCATTTTTTCGAAATGTGTGATGTTAGAATTTTTTGGGAGTGCCGACCCTGCTCCCGGTCCACTGTCACTGTGTAAATAATAGCCTGGCATAAAATCGGGAATCAGGTATTTGGCCGTAAGCTCAAAATCTGAGTTGTAAAGGTACAGATAGGGTAGTGACCGATGAGTTTTGGCATAAATGTCATGATCTTCAAAAGATCGAATTTTACCACCCATTGTAAACTGAATGCGAACAAGTGGACTTCTGTGCTCATATACCGAGCTGAACGAGTTCAAAACCTCACCCGATTCATCCAGCTGATGAACGACATTTTGGTTCGTATTCTCTGCATCGGGATCATCAGGCCCCATGTATGGAGGAATGCCCAAAACCAGCAGGTTTTGTCCGGAGGGAGCTACAGAATAATGGTTGAAATCTGTCATCACAGTTTCCTCATATTCACAGGGAATATTGCCGCAGTTGAACAGAGATACACGCCCTCCTTCCATGGCAATATATGCCGTGTTGTTCTGGAACTGCATTTCTCGGGTGAAAAAGAGATCGCCCGGACCGCGGCCTTCAGGGGCAAGCAATTCCGACTCATCTTTGTGAAGATAATAGTGATGCAGCCCATTACTGTGGTGATCAAGAAACAGGAGCGTACTGTCGTTTAACGATGCCGCGTGAAAAGAATCATTATTGGATGCAAAGAAATTTAACTCCCGGTCATCGCTGACAGCCGGCAGTTTCTGCAGAAACTGCCCCAAAAAAGCAAGGGGCATAGGGATATCCTCCGGCAGATCGCCAAAAGATTTCACTTCCGGATCTTCCGAGGGTACCTCCGGGTGGGGAACCAGTTCCGACTTGGGATGAAGCTCATCGGCAGAAAATCGGCCATCCCAAAACTCGACTGAATCCAGAGATTCAAGGTCGAGCGGAAAATCATCCCGTGGCTCGTCTGCACTTGTGCAGGAAATTGAAAATAAAACGAGTGGAATAATGAAAAGCGTCAGTAGTCGTAGCTTCATATTGAGGTGGCTTAAGTTCTTGTCCTGATGAGATATCTCTTTACTTCTTAAACCAAAAATGTTGATTTAGATCCGGGTTTCCAAAAAATGAGGGATGACCATCATAATCATGCATGATCTAAAACCTGATCCATAAGCACAAAAAAAATGAGACCCCACACCTCCTCCGCCTACTGGCGAATACGTGCGGGGTGACGCTCTGATAGTCTATTCATCCTTTCTGTCGCCTATCACTGCCAACAACGAATTCCTACTCAATATGCTCGCCGAACCAATCAATCACCCGGTTCATAAAATCGAGCTGGTGTGCCCGCTCGGTAAGTCCGTGCGGCTGTCTCGGGTAGAGAACTAGTCCCGTAGGAATCTCTTTCATCTCTAAAAATTGGTGGAGCTGTATCGACTGCTCAGGATGTACGCGATCATCAGCAAGGCCGTGGCCAACCAACAGCGGCGTATCGGCGTGATTGAGCCAGGCCACCGGCGACCGCTCCCAGTTTTGACCGGGGTTATCAAACCAGTAGAGATCCCAGTGCACCACGCTCATCTCGTGGGGGATGTCGGTGGTGCCCATAAACGAAATCCAGTTGGAGAGTCCGGCAAACGTAATTCCTGCAGCAAATCGATCGCTGTATCTCGTAGCCGCCCAGGCAGCAAAATAGCCGCCGTACGAAGTACCGGAAATACCCACTTTCTCAGGATCAATCAGTCCGGTATCATCCAGGTAATCGATTCCCAACAGCACATCTTCAAACTCCTTACCACCCAAATCGCGGTGGTTGGCCGAAGCAAACGCCGTTCCGCGTCCACCGCTGCCGCGATAATTCGGTTTAAAAACCACGTAGCCTTCATTGGCCAGCAGCTGCACAGGGTAGAGCGCACGCGTATTCCAGCCGTTCATGCTAATCCCCTCCGGCCCGCCGTGCGGAAGAATTGCCAGCGGGTAGCGTGTCCCCTCTTCATATCCCACAGGCTTCACAAGAATTCCCTCCATCTCAAGGCCATCAGCCCCGTTCCAGGTAATAGAACTCTGTTCGCCCAGATCTCTGTCCGTGAGCCACTCGTTGTGGTGGGTCAGTCGTTCAAACTCATCGTTTCGCAGATCCATTTTATACACTTCGCCGGGGTGATCCGCCCTGTTTACCGAAGCTGCAAAGTGTCGCTGACGGTCATCAAAACTGACGCTTCTAAAAATTTCGGCATCGCCACCGGCAATAATCTCTAACTCATTTCTTACCGTATCCAGCGAGTATAATTTTGTTGATGAACGCTCCACTGCATTAAAGTAGAGTACATCCTCATCTTTCCACCCAATCCATTCGGGAGTTCCCTCCCAGATATCGGGAGTGTAGTCATCTTGTGTGCCCGTTTCTCTGTCAATCACCCAGATGCGCTGCGCCAGCGGATCGCTATACACTTTCCCGGCCAAAACAGCCAGTTTACTGCCATCGGGCGACCAGCTAATAGCTGATTTCTTTTTGGGCGAACTCATCACTTCATCTAACTCTCCGCCATCAGAATTGATGACCGCAATACGGCTATACATATCTCCTTGATCCGCTCCCGGCTTGTCACTTACCCGAATGGCCAGCTCCTCGCCATTGGGCGCCCACGAATAATCCCACAAATAGAGGTCATCCGGCGTGATGATCTGCGCATCTCCATTTTCCGGCTGAACCCAGAGACGCATATACCGTTCATTTTCACCGGCTACAATCATATCAAATCCCTGCTCTTCCATCTCCCGGCGTTCATCAGAAACGGGGTCCATCGCGCCGTAGGCAATCGCAGATCCATCAGGACTCAGCTCAAAATTGCTCAATCCATGTTCGGCATCGGTATGCTTTTGCAGATCACTCCCGGAGCGGTTGACGGAATAGACCTGGGTTTGATCGTGATGATCAGAAATCTGGCTCATAAAATAGAGACGGCCGTCATCACCCCACTGCGGTGAACTTGCGCTGTTGGGTTTCTCCACAATCGGGATGGTGTGCGCTCCATTCGACGGGATGATATAAAGCTCGGAATAGTTTCGGCCAACCTCATCGTCTTCAGTTCGCGGAACACTCAGCGTATAAGCAATATGGTTGCCATCCTGGCTCATCTCCACAGAGCCAACCGATTTGATGGAGGTGACATCCTCAGGGGTTAATCCCTGTGCATCAACTTGAATAACGGAAAGTGAAAACAGAAAAATAACGGATAGAGCTGTAACCAAAAGTCGTTTCATAATCGTAGTGTTGTATGGTAGTTTTAGCTTAACTGACGAATGTTCAGGTAATATAATTATTCCTGATGATTTACAAACCGTCGGCCGATCCACATTCCGCAAAAGAGTGCTGCAACACCGGTGATTACCTGGCTGAATATATAGCTGAAAA
>SKWF01000050.1 GCA_007129085.1 Balneolaceae bacterium
GTTTTCCAGGCCTTCTCAGAACCACCCGGCATCATCGACGGACCAAATCGTGCGCCCTCCTCTCCACCGGAAACGCCCATTCCAACCAGGTGAATACCTTCATTTTCGAGCTCTCTGAACCGCCGTTGAGTATCCTCAAAATGGGAATTTCCCCCATCAATAATAATATCTCCCGAACCGAGATGAGGCTTCAGCTGATTTATCACCGCATCTACAGCAGGCCCGGCACTCACCATCAATAAAATAGCGCGCGGTGATTGAAGAGACGACAGAAACTCCTCCACACTTCGAGTTCCGGCCAGCTGTTTCCCGACCGCTTTGTGAGACATAAACTCTTCAATCACCTGCTTCTCCTCTCCCTCCATCCGGTTATACACCGATACCCGGTAGCCGTTATCCTCAAGGTTTAGCGCCAGACTCTGCCCCATCACCCCGAGCCCAAAAACTCCTATATCTGATTTATTCTTCATTTCTTATCTATCAACATTCGTTGTAAAATTTTACAGGCGATCGAAGATCTCATCAACAATCTCATCCGGCTCCTGGTCTATCGACACCGTTATGGCATCTTCGGGCTCCTCAAGATCGTCAAATTGAGAGTCCAGCAGATCGGGCGGCATATAGTGATCTTCCCTTTCCGAAAGGCGATCCGCAATCAACTCCCGGTCTCCTTTAAGATACACAAAAGTGACATCCGCGCCGGGAGCGCCGATTAAAATATTGCGGTACGCCTGCTTCAGTGCCGAACAGGCGATAATTCCACCCCCTTCCCGGTTCATCAGTGAGATCTGCTCGGCCAGTTTCACCAGCCATGGCAATCTGTCCTGATCATCCAGTGGCACACCCGACTGCATCTTCTCCACATTCTTTTCGGGATGAAAATCATCCCCATCATAAAACGGAATACCCAGCTTATCGGCCAGCTGTTCGCCGATCGTAGTTTTACCACAGCCGGATACACCCATTAGAATGATGTTATACATAAAGCAATCGATATTATTTCTGTTTGAGACAGTACCCAGAAGCTCAAACATTGAGCTGAAATCTTACAAAAACAGACTGAGCAGAAGCACCACAATCAACCCGGTAACGCCGATGATTGTCTCCATCACCGTCCACGATTGAAGTGTCTCTTTTTCGGTTAGCCCCATGTACTGATTGACCAACCAGAATCCGGAGTCGTTTACGTGCGATAGGACCGTTCCACCGCAGGCGATAGCAATAGTGATACAGCCGAGCAGTGGCGCAGAGTAGTCACCCGCACTTACAATCGGGGCGATAAGTCCTGCCGCCGTAACCATCGCCACGGTTGCCGAACCCTGCGACACACGAACCACTGTAGCTACCAAAAATGCGAACAGAATCACCGGCATATTGGAATCCTCCAACAACCCGACAAGAGCATCACCCACACCGGTAGCGATTAGAATCTGACCAAAAGCGCCGCCGGCTCCGGTAACCAAGATGATGATTCCAACTGGCTCCATCGATCGTGTTGCCACTTTCTGAATTTCAGCGGCGGTAAAGCCGAGCCGTGTTCCCAGCAGGTAGAACGATAGAAGCGTAGCCAGCAGCAGCGCGGTAAACGGGTGGCCAATCAGCGACAGCCACTCGCGCAGCGAATCTCCTTCCGGCAGCAGGACATCCCCGGCAGTGTTCATCAAAATCAGTACCAGCGGCAGAGCAATAATCGAGACCACCATCCCAAAAGAAGGCGTTTTACGCTCCTGTCCATCCGCCGCCTCGGGCACATCAATTTCCATATACTCCGGCACATCGCGGTGAATTCTTTTGGCGATAAACTTCCCGAAATAGACTCCGCCAACGGCCGCCGCCGGGATTCCCGAAATAATACCGATTAAAATAACCCAGCCGAGATCGGCTCCAATCAGCGACGCCACAGCTACCGGGCCCGGTGTTGGTGGAATAAACGCGTGGGCCACGGCAATGCCTCCCACCAGCGGAATTCCGTAGTATAAAATCGATTTCCCGGTCTTTTTGGTCATGTCGTAAATAAGCGGAATGAAAAGAATCAGGGCGACCTCAAAAAAGACCGGTATCGCTACAATCAACCCGACAACAGCCAGTGCCCATTGGGCTTTACTCTCCCCAAACGATTTCAGAACCGTTTGGGCAATTTTTTGCGCTCCGCCTGAAACCTGTACAATCTCGCCAAGCATGGTTCCAATACCCACCACAATAGCGATATAGCCGAGTGTGCCCCCCATTCCCTCCTGAATTGCCTCGGTAACATCCGAAATGGGAATGCCGCCGAAAATTGCCACCGAAATACTTACCAAAAGCAGTGAGATAAACGCCTGGATGCGAAGCACCATAATAAGAAATAGCAGCAGAGCGATGCTTCCTGCGGTGAGCAGAATCAAGAAAGTTGCAGACACGATTGGTTCGGTTTGATTGAGATTTTATCTACGTAAATAGATCCGCAAAGTCTTTGAAAGACTTTGCGGATCTGATTTAATTCAAATTGCTAGAGACACGCGAAGTTTTAGAAACATTGCGTGTCACTAAATTTTAAAAAGGCAGCGGTACCCAGGCTGACGATGGAAACACCCCTGCGACAGCCAGCACGGCAATTATAAATGTTCCAACCACAATAGCGGCAGCGGGTGGATCAAGATGGGTATCAGCGTGAGCAAAAAAGATTCGCTGAATCAGCTCTCCGAAAAGCGCTGCAATCACTCCAAACAGTGCTCCCAATAGAAGCAGTGCGCTCATTGAAAAGTCACCCAAAGCTCCGCCGGTTGCGGCCACAATAGCTGTGCTGGAAACCAGCGAGATGTGATGAGTAACCGGGATATTTATCACCCCCAGATTAAGAAAAAGCAGGGTAGCGGCGCTAATGCCAAACGGCAGAAATACACTGCCGGTCTCGTAGGTAATAAACGCGGCCAAAATTCCCACAACAACGCCCAGCATCGTTACATCGGCCCATTTGTACTGGTGACCCAGCCACGGCTCAACCAAAAGACGGTGCTTCTTCTCGCCCGGAGCCTGCTTCTCCTTCAGCTCTTCGGCGGCAAACGGTTTCATATTCAGCAACCCTTTTTTCGCCTTTCCAATCAGCGGGTATCTGAAAATCACGCGGTGAGCAACAGCAGAGAGCACAACAGCCATGGCGATTGGATCCCACGGAAGGTTTAGCGTCACTGAAATAGTGGCGATCCAGTATCCTAAAATTCCAAACAGGCCTCCAACAAACATCACATCCGGCTTGGGGCCATGGGCAAAAGCGATATTTTTCGCTTCGTGATACGGAAATCCGGTATCCATTTTTCCTCTGCTTGCGGCATAGGCGGCAGCGGCAGCCCCGGCAGCAAAGCTGATATGCGGGCCAAATACCGGGCCGAAACCGAGCTCATCCGTTATAGAAGCTGCCTGCAGCGCGGCCGGATCAACCCCTGCGATACCCGACAAATCACCTGCCAAAATTTTTACGCCTTCTCCCAGCATCACCAGAAAGCCTGTAAATATAAATGCCGGTAGCGCACCAATTGCCGTTCCAAATGCACCGCCTGCAAAAGCAGCCAATAGCATTCCCAGAAGCCAAAGTTCAGAAAATTCTGCCATGATATTCTCTTATCCGTTGCCATTCATAAAACTATCAAAACAAAAAAAGCGTAATATTTTATGAATAGCAATATTTTCAACCTTATAGCTATATAAACAGATCCGCAAAGTCTCATAAGACTTTGCGGATCTCTTTAGGTCTGTTTATACAACCTGTCAGCACCAACCGGACCGTGTCCGCCAGCCGGCTGATCTGACAGCGTTGAGTTAGCGGATCTGATACAATTCAAATTTCTACCCTTCGCCGATCTCTTAAAAATTAATTTGCTTTGGTTTTCA
>SKWF01000340.1 GCA_007129085.1 Balneolaceae bacterium
AGGGAGCAGAGTGATCTTGATCCCAAATTTATTTTAGCCGCAGAGTGCCTGGGAATTTTAGGTCAGCCGCTTGGAGTTGGACAGGGCTGGAACCCGACATGTCAGTCGGCACGAGGGATTAGCCTTTGGAGCAGCCATGCACCCGGTAAACTGCTGCGCATGATTGAAAGCGCCGCCAAATCAAACAGCCTTTCGATGCGGTTCGAAGGGGATGTAATTAAGTCGGACGAACAGGTCTTGGGACTGGTGAAAGAGCTGGATTACAACCTGGATGCCGTTTCGGTAGTACTGGTTCCCCACCTGGATAAGATTTATAACGAAATGATGCGCAGGGCAACGCACCGTGCGGATGATCCGCATAAATGGGTCAACCCTGCAATGTATGGGCACTGGATTCCCACAGGATTCATCTCCAATTATGACTCGCTGACCAACTCTATTAAAGACTACGATGAGTTTATACGAACGTTTTATGTGACGCATCATCCCGAGTATAATGGCGGGAACGACCTGGCGTACCCGAACCCGGTTGGGATATTCCTGACCTCTTCGACGGGGAAATTGATCGGTTTTCATGCCGTATCAATCCTTCGCGTACGAAAAATAAAAGGGCAGGTTCGGGTGTATATTCTCAATCCAAATAACGAAGGCCGACAGCGCTGGCAGGATAAAATGCGGCCGACCGTGGCCGGAAACGGGGAGAGGGCTGGGGAGTCATCATTGCCGTTTCATCAGTTTGCATCGCGGCTTTATGCGTTCCATTTCAACACTTCTGACCTTGACGATCTCAGTAAGGTAGATGACGAAGAGGTGGCAAAAGTAACGGAGCTTGCCAAAACCAGCTGGGGAGAATCATACCAGTGGACAGAGCCGGTGGGGTATGCTCTATAAACTGAGTTATAGTTACATGTGCTGAATGTAGTTGACAAAAATCCCCTTCTTCCCAAGGAGGGGAGAAAGGGGTGGTTCAAATAAGTCATTATCATATTTCACACTGTTTTACAGGAGAAATTTTTGGTTCAACCACCCCTAGCCCCTCCTTTATAAGGAGGGGATTCTACCAATCTTGACTATTTTTTGTACGCGTAGCGTAATGCTATAATTCATATTTTACAATCATACTCAGTTTTATAAAAGACTGAATCTTAATCGCAGTTTAAAACCACACGCTAAAGCTATGGTTCGTCACTCATCCAAAATTGAATTGAGTCAATCGGCACTGAAACAGAACATCAATTTTATAAGGAAAAAGATTGGTGATGATGCGATTTTGTCGTCGGTGGTAAAGGCAAATGCGTTTGGGCATGGCATTGAAACGTTTGTACCTATGGCTGAAAAAGCCGGAGTGAAGCACTTTTCGGTGGCATCGAGCTATGAGGCGTGGGAGGTAAGAGAGGCCTGTACCAAAGAGAGTACAATCATGATTATGGGTATTCTGTATGATGAAGACCTGGAGTGGGTGATTGAACACGAGGTTGAATTTTTTGTATTCGATTTGCCCCGTCTTGAAAAAGCGAAGGAAGTGGCTGAAAAACTGGGCAAAAAAGCGATTATCCATCTTGAAGTGGAAACGGGAGGTAACCGGACCGGGCTGGATGAATCGGAGCTGGATGAAGCGATTCGTTTTTTAAAAGAGAACCGGGAGTCCATTCGGTTTGAAGGATTTTGCACTCATTTTGCGGGAATTGAAAATCTGTCGAACCGATTTCGCACTAAAAATCAGCTCGAGAAATTTGAAGAGTTGTACCGGCAGGTAGAAGCGAATGAAATTACGCCGAAATTGCGACACACTGCATGTTCGGCCGCGGCACTGGCCTATCCCGAAACAGTGATGGATATGGTTCGAATCGGAACGGCGCAGTTTGGAATGTGGCCGAGCCCCGATATCTATAATATGCATCTGCAGCAAGTAGGTAAAACGAGTGATAGCCCGATGAAGAGAGTATTGAGTTGGAAGACCAATGTGATGCACATCAAAGCTCTGAAAAAAGATGAATATGTAGGCTACGGAACCAGTTTTCAGGCTCCGCGAGATATGACCATTGCCGTGCTTCCACTCGGGTACAGCAACGGCTACCCCCGAACGCTGTCAAACCGTGGAGAGGTCATTATTCGCGGCAAAAAAGCACCCGTAGTTGGCCTGATTAATATGAATGTGTTTATGGTTGATGTGAGCCGTATCAACAATGTGGAGGTGGATGATGAGGTGATTTTGATCGGCCGTAAAAACAGTCACGTTATCAATATCAGCTCCTTTTCGGAGGTAACAAGAGCCATCAACAACGAACTGGTGAGCCGCCTGCCCGATGCGATTCCCCGGTTTGCGGTGAAGTAATTGCAAGGTGCAGGGCTCAGGCTGCAGGGCACAAGCTGCAGGAGAATTTCATAGATAATTATTCTGACTTGCCGGCCTTTGGACTCCATGCAAAGTTGACTAATTTTTGCTACCTGCTACCTGCTACCTGCTACCTGCTACCTGCTACCTGCTACCTGCTACCTGCTACCTGCTACCTGCTACCTGCTACCTGCTACCTGCTACCTGCTACCTGCTACCAAACTCTCCAACACCTCCATCAGCCGTTCAATCTCCTCTTCAGTATTATAGTAATGCGGTGAAATTCGCAGAATGGCATCGGCTCCTTTGGCCCGCATATCGATCACGCCGGCGGTGCGGGATGCGGCACTTGTGTTGATCTTCTTTTTGCGAAGTTGTTGAACCAGATCATCGGGGTTCCGGCCGTCAACCGTTGCCGAGACGATAGCGCAGAGGTGATCACCACGGTCCCGGATGGTAACTCCCGGAAATTCGCGTAGTTTATTTCTTACCATATCTGCCAATTCAAAAGCTCGTTTCCCGGCTGATTTCAGATTGAGCTCATTCGCATACTTCGCGGCAGCTCCCATTCCCAGGAGAAGTGCGTAAGAGAACTCCCAGTTTTCGAATCGTCGGGCATCCGGTTCCAGTTCATATTCGTCAGGCTCGGTCCATGCTGCTCCGTGGGTGTCGGGAAACAGGGGGCGGTAATCTTTATCGAGGGCGTCATCAGACACGTACAGAAATCCGATTCCCCGCGGCCCGCGCAGAAATTTACGGGCGGTGGCGGCGAGAAAATCACAGGGAATTTCGTTGATATCCACCGGGAATTGCCCGATCGCTTGACAGGCATCGAGAACAAACGGCACACCGTGAGTTTTACAAAGTTCACCCACCGCTTTTGCATCCTGAATCAGCCCGGAGTTGGTGGGAATCCAGCTCATGAGCATCAGTTTGGGACGATGTTTTTTCAGAAGCCGGTCAACAGAATTTGGGTCAACGCCACCATTGGGGAGATCATCAGCCCGAACGATGTTTATTCCGAACCGTTCGGCAAGACTGAGCAGCATAATTTGGTTGGATGAGTAATCGACATTGGTGGTTACGATGACATCTCCCGGCTGAAATGAGAATGCGCTGAGCGCCTGTGATGTTGCTACCGTGGCATTTTCCACCATGGCGATGTTGCGGGATTTTGCGCCGATCAAGGTGGCAATTTGGGAGTAGCTCTCGGCAATCGACTCTTCGGCGGCATCGGCCGCTTCGTATCCGCCGATTTCGGCTTCAAGATTGATGTGGTTGTGAATGGCAGCGATCACAGGTTGGGGCATGAGCGCCGCTCCGGCATTGTTCAGGTGATTACGGTGGGAGCAGCCGGGCGTGTCGTGGCGCCACCGGTTTAAAAGTGAAGGTGAAATTTTGAGAGAAGAGTTTTGCATAACAGAGATCCGATTCATGAATAATGATGCTGAAACATAGAAGAATTATTTATCTGATTCATTACCGTTCCGGACTGTAATACCGGTTCC
>SKWF01000241.1 GCA_007129085.1 Balneolaceae bacterium
ATGCTGGGAATTATTGAGGAGAGCGCCGTACAGCTTAACCAGATGATCGATGAGGTGTTAAGTTACTCACTGATTGAGACCAAAGGATTCACGCTTAATGCTCAATTAACAAATGCTAAAGAGATTGTTTCAGGGATCAATAAATTATATGCACCGGCTGCAAAAACGAAACAGATTGACCTGAAATTTTATACCGAAAATGTTGATGAACCTGTTAAGATTGATAAGGATAAGTTTGAGCAAATTACAGGCAATTTGATATCCAATGCTTTGAAATTTACAAAGTCGGGTGGTAAAGTTTCTGTATCGCTTATAAAAAAAGAGCGATCAGGTGATGATGATCTTTTAGAGCTGAAAGTTGCGGATAACGGGCTGGGGATGGATCAAGCTGAAGTAGATCGGCTGTTTGATGATTCGGATGATAAGGTGCTTAAGAAAGGTACATCCGGGGAGAGGAGTACCGGCATTGGTCTTACCACCGTAAAATATTTTACGGATCTGCATAATGGGAAAATTGATGTAGAAAGTGAAAAAGGCGAAGGAACTACATTTACCCTCACCTTTCCGGTCTGATATTTATCGCCCGAAATCATCTTCAACACGCACAATGTCATCTTCATCAGATGGGTTTTGCGGGTCGGTATGTTTCCAGATTTCGGCAATAATTCCCCAACTTTTTAAGCCAACCAGACGGTGGCGTTCGCCCTGCTCTAACTCTACACTATCTCCGGTTTCGAGATGTTGAATATCCCGGAGCTCATCTGTATCGCTGACAACAACGCCGGCGCGGCCGCCAATAACTCTCCATAGCTCTGAACGTCGGTGGTGATACTGCCAAGAGAGGCGTTTGCCCGGTTCTACAATTAAAATTTTAGGGCTTAATTTCATTTTCCCGGAAAACTCTGCGGGATCGATTTCGGGGAAGTAGGTGGATAAAAATTTTGATGCCTGATTTTCATCAATCACATAATAGGCACCCCACGGTTTCTCCAGATTTTTGTCTACAATTTTGAATTTTTTTCCAGTCAATTCTTGTTTAATCTCTCGAACAACGTTTTGTTTTGACTCGTCTTTTGAAAAATTCCGCATGTAACTTTTTGTTTAATAGATTCGCAAAACGCTAAATTAGTTGTAATTTCCGTTAAATATAAATTTTTCATTAACCTCGAAGAAGTCATGAAGAAAATATTTACAGCGCTATTTACGATTTGTTTAATTCTACCATTTGCATTTGCCGAAGATGCCGAAGCTCAATGGTCGATTGGAGCGAGTTATGAAATTCGCGAAGAATCTCCCCAAAACGGTATAGGTTTACGGATTGAACGTGATATTCTGTCTCCTATCCCGATTATGGATTTTGGCCTTCGAGGGCACGCCAGCTTTTTTAATGAAAGTACGACTGTAACACGTGATGGTGCAACTGTTGAGCGGGATTTTGAGTCGTTCGATTTTGGTGTAGCCGCTTTGGCCGGTGTTAATGTGGGTTTGTTAAAGCCGTATATCGGTCTTGGTTTAGGAATGGACAGTTCCAGCCTGAACGAGGAAGGCACGACGGATCCCCGAGGATATGATAGTGATGATCTGAATTGGAACGCATTTATCGGTTCATATGTGAGGTTGCCGATTGTAAGTCCATTTATTGAGTATCGACTATCAAGAACATTCGACAGGGATATTGATGGTGATGATCTGAATACAGACAACATTAGCAGATTTGCTATCGGAGTCTCCTTGCGTTTCTAACCAAAAACTTGATTATTACTCATGGGCGGTTAACAAAAGTTAATCGCCTTTTTTAATTTCTGAATTGGATATTGACCAGATGAATAGTTGTATATTTACTGAACGTATCCCCCACATGCTCAGTTATGTTACTGTAGTGGATGTTTTGTAACACATTATGGCTAAAGTAGATACACATAATAGCAAGCGAATAGAAAAGCACAAGTTGAATAAACTGCAGAATAGTATTTTGCAGGAGTTGTTGGACCTCTGTCATACCCATCTTGATGAGACAGATGATGAGCTAATAACCAAAGCATTTAAGCTCTGTCACCTTTCGCACGAAGGGGTAGAGAGGGCGTCCGGTGAGCCGTATTATTTGCACCCTGTTGAGGTTGCTAAAATTATGGCTGCGGAATTTACGATTGATGATGAATCTGTGGCAGCTGCCCTGCTGCACGATACGGTTGAAGATACCAGTGTAACCCTCGAGGATATTGAGCACATATTCGGGGAAGTTGTAGCCCACCTGATTGATGGCGTAACGAAAATTACCGGTGTATTTGAGAACAGAGATTCCAAACAGGCCGAAACATTTATGAAGCTTCTGCTATCAATGGCAGAAGATATTCGCGTAGTTCTGATAAAATTTGCCGATCGCCTGCACAACATGCGAACCATTAAACATCTGCCTAAACAGAAGCAGATGAAAAAGGCTACAGAAACAATCGAGCTTTACGCTCCGCTTGCGCACCGGTTTGGCCTATTTAAGATTAAGAATGAATTTGAGGATCTTTGCTTTAAGGTTATAGATCCAAACTCCTATAAATTTATCGCTCGAAAGCTGAAGGAGAAAAAAGATGCGCGCGAAAAATTTATTAAGGAGTTCATGCAGCCTATAGAGAATGAATTAGCTGACATGAAGTTTGCCTTTGAAATTAAAGGCAGGCCCAAGCACATCTATTCCATCTACCGGAAGATGCAGAAGCAGCAGAAGCCGTTTGAAGAGATTTATGATCTGTTTGCAATTCGTATTATCCTGGAAAATCCCCATAAAAAAGAGGATTGCTGGAGGGTTTATTCAATCATTACGGACTGGTATACGCCTATTCCGAAACGATTCCGTGATTTTATTTCCGTACCGAAAGCCAATGGGTATCAATCACTCCATACTACGGTGATTACCAAAACCGGCCGGAAGGTTGAGGTGCAGATCCGTACTCGTAAAATGGATGATATTGCAGAACACGGACTGGCAGCACACTGGAAATATAAAGAAGGGGAGAGTGATGGAAGTAACGAGTTGGATAAATTTGTCCACTGGGTGCGTGATGTTTTGGATAACCCTCGCCCCGAGGCTGCCACAGAGTTCGTAAAAGACTTTCAGCTGAATCTCTACCAAGATGAAATTTACGTGTTTACCCCCGATGGGGAGCTGAAAACTCTGCCGAAAGGAGCATCATGTATTGACTTCGCTTTTGAAATTCACAGCGAAATCGGTGAGCGTGCCATCGCATCAAAAGTGAATGGTAAAATGGTGCCGCTGCGACATAAATTAAGCATTGGTGATCAGGTTGAGATTATAACAGGGAATAAAATCAACCTGAATTCGGACTGGATGAATGATGTAGTTACGCACAAAGCGAAGGCAAGGCTGCGGCAGTACATCAAACAAAAAGAACGTAAAACAGCTGATAAAGGCCGCGAAATTTGGGATAAAAGGGCAAAACGCGGTAAAGTTGAAATTACCGATCAAGAATTGACGAAGGTAGCCCACAAGTTTGGGTTTGATACAACCCAAGATATGTTTTTTAAAGTAGGCACCGGCGCTTTTGACATTGGCAAGTTGTTCAATGTTGTGAAGGAGTTAAAGAGCAAAGGGCGGATTGAAAATGAACAGGAAGAGATTCCCCAGCTGAGTAAAGAGGAGATACAGGATGAGTATATTTCATCGGCAAGGTCGGTTGGGGAAGATAATGCCCTGTTGGTAGAGGGGGAATTGTCTAATGTTAAATACTCCTACGCCAACTGTTGTAATCCCATTCCGGGAGATGATGTGCTTGGATTTATCAGTAGAAATGGAGATGTAAAAATTCACCGTTCGAACTGTA
>SKWF01000256.1 GCA_007129085.1 Balneolaceae bacterium
CGTTTGGAATATTGAATATCGGCGATTGGGGCATGATGGTGGCGGGTATCCCGGCACGTTTTTAGACGTGGCCAACGCAGCAGACCATCTCCAAAATATTGCCGCAGATTACGATCTCGATCTCGAGCGGGTCATTGCAGCCGGTCACTCCGCAGGTGGTCACCTGGCAACCTGGCTAGCTGCCCGTGAAAACATCTCACCGGAAAGCCCGCTCTATACTGAACAACCGCTTAAAATTCACCGCGTTATCTCTCTTGCCGGAATTAATGATCTCGAAAATTATGCCGGCTACGGAGCTTCGCCGTGCGGTCATCAAACCGTAGAACAGTTGGTAGATATTGAAAATCGCCCTAAACCATTTGCCGACACCTCTCCATCTGAGTTACTTCCATTCCATGCTGAACATATCGAAATCGTTGCGGCTTTCGATGCACCCGTTCCACCATTTTTAGGGCGAAATTTTGTTAAACAAGCCGACGAAAAAGGTGCACAGACAGAACTGATCCTCCAACCGGAAGCCGGCCATTACGAAATGACGGCTCCCGGAACAGATGAGTGGCAACAAGTGCTGAGTATATTTCTCAGAGATCTTTAAAAAATTTCAAAATCTATTTTTATATCAATTTCACAGTCCGTAAATTTCCAAAACTTTAAAAATGGCCAACTGGTGCAGAACCAATTATACAGATCCACATACCGGAATTTCTTCTCTCAATCCGACACGGTTTCCGTCGTCGGATTTTTTTTGGCCGTTATTTTTGTCACTTCTAAACTCAGATCTCAATTTTACCGATGAAATCTCCCCAGCAAACTCCATGTTATCTTGCTCTGTCTGATGGAACCGTTGTCCGCGGACGAGCCATAGGAAAAATTGGCACCACCGGTGGCGAACTCTGCTTTAATACAAGCATGACCGGCTACCAGGAAATTTTTACCGATCCCAGCTACTACGGTCAGCTTATGATGATGACCTATCCGCACATCGGCAACTACGGCACGATGGACCGCGATGACGAAGCTCGCACCGTAATGATCGCCGGACTGATTGTCCGCGCATTCTCCGAGGAGTACAGCAACCCCATTGCCGACGGCAGCCTGCAGGAATATCTCGAACGTAACAATGTAGTTGGCATTACCGGGGTAGACACACGCCGCCTTGTAAAACACATTCGTACCCAAGGGGTGATGAACGCTGTCATCAGTTCTGAGATCCACGATGAAGAAGAGCTTGTTAAAAAAGCCAAGGAGTGGGACTCCATGGTTGGCCTCGAACTCGCAACAAAAGTGACGCGCAAAGAAGCGCAAACCGTGCCGGCTGACGGGCCGTATAAAATCGCTGCCTTCGATTACGGCATCAAACAGAGCATTATTGATAATTTCTCAAAACGGGGTTGTACACTTCGGGTATTTCCCGCCGAGGCAAACATAGAAGACGTTAAAGCGTGGGACGCCGATGGATATTTTTTTAGCAACGGACCCGGCGATCCAAATGCATCAGCTGAATATGCTCTGCCCGTTGTAGAGTACGCCAAATCACAGAAAAAACCGATGTTTGGAATATGCCTGGGACATCAGCTTATGGCTATGTCGGAAGGAATTTCCATTCGCAAAATGTTTGTGGGGCACCGCGGAGCCAATCAACCCGTAAAAAATATAGAGACCGGGCTGGTAGAAATTACCACCCAAAATCACGGTTTTGCCGTAGACGAAAAATCTATTGATGAGAAAGTAGTGGATGTCACCCACATCAACCTGAATGATAAATCGATCGAAGGGCTGAAATTTAAAAACTTCCCGGGAATGTCGGTCCAGTATCACCCTGAAGCGTCACCCGGCCCGCACGATTCACAGTATCTGTTTGACCAGTTTGTAGAGATGGTAAAGCAGGGTGCCGGGGACAAGGCACAGGAAGCAGGTAATATAAATTAAGGTGTAAGTGTGACAAGAAATTGGTTAAATAATGAAGTTATCCCTAAAAGGCGTCATCCCGCACTTGATGCGGGATCTCCTAACCAAAATAAAGGCAGGAGATGCCGGATCGGAGTCCGGCATGACGGAATTCATGATGAATACCCTACTTATACGCCTTTTTTGGACAGCTTCATCAATAAGCCTTTAAATACGGTTTTATTTCTATGATATATCCCTTCAATGGGGAACAGTTCAACGAGCAACCATAAATTTTAAAAACTCCCAAAAAATGCCACGTCGCGAAGATATCAGCAAAATTTTAATTATCGGCTCCGGCCCTATTGTTATTGGCCAGGCTTGTGAATTTGATTACTCGGGAACCCAAGCATGCCGCTCTTTAAAAGAAGAAGGCTACGAAGTGGTTTTGATCAACTCGAATCCCGCCACCATCATGACCGACCCGATGATGGCCGATCAGATTTATCTGAAACCTCTCACCCCTGCATCCATCAAAGAGATTGTGGAAAAAGAGAAGCCGGATGCGGTACTTCCCACCATGGGCGGACAAACGGCATTAAACCTGACCCGGGATCTTCAAAACGAAAACTTCTGGACAGAGAACGATATTAAAATCATCGGTGTCAACATGGATGCGGTTGAGATTACAGAGGATCGTAATCGTTTTAAAGATCTGATGGATGAAATCGGGATCGATCAGTGTGAAAGCAAAATCGCCAACTCCCTGCTCGATGCCAAGGAAATTGTAGAAGAGCTGGGCGGCCTGCCCGTGGTAATTCGTCCATCATTTACATTGGGCGGTTCCGGCGGCGGCATTATCTGGAATAAGGATGAATTTGAGAGAAAAATTTTGCGCGGGCTAGAACTCAGCCCGGTTCATCAGGTGCTGCTCGACGAAAGTATATTCGGGTGGAAAGAGTACGAACTGGAGCTTCTTCGCGACAAGAATGATAATGTGGTCATTATCTGTACGATTGAGAATTTCGATCCGGTTGGCGTTCACACGGGGGATTCAGTTACCGTAGCTCCCAGCCAAACGCTTACCGACAAGCAGTATCAAACCATGAGGGATGCCGCCATCAAAATGATGCGCTCCATCGGCGATTTTGCAGGAGGTTGTAATGTTCAGTTTGCCATGGAACCGGGAACCGACCGACTGGTTGCCATCGAAATCAACCCGCGGGTAAGCCGCTCCTCGGCGCTTGCATCGAAAGCCACCGGCTACCCCATTGCTAAAATTGCAACAAAACTGGCTGTCGGGTATTCGCTTGATGAACTCCCCAACCCCATTACGGAAGTATCATCCGCATGCTTTGAGCCTTCGATAGATTATGTTGTTGTAAAGGTACCACGGTTCAATTTTGATAAATTTTCCGAGGTTGATGAAGAACTCACTACGCAGATGAAAGCGGTCGGTGAGGTGATGTCGATCGGGCGAAATTTCCCCGAAGCGCTGAATAAAGCGTGGCAATCGCTCGAAATCGGCCGGTCCGGACTTGGAGCGGACGGTTACGCAGATCCGGACAAAAAAGAGATCCGCGAGCGGTTGTTAAAACCGTACTGGGACCGTTCCCTGCAGATTCGAAATGCCTTTAAAATGGGAGCCTCCGTAGAAGAGATTGGCGACATCACCAAAGTAGACCCCTGGTTTTTGCAGCAGATTCGGTATATGGTCAGCCTCGAAAATCGGGTGGAAGGCGAAACCATAGACTCTCTGTCGCGAGATGATCTTTATGAACTCAAACAAGCCGGCTTTTCGGATGTGCAGATTGCTTGGCTTTTAAGCAAAAGCGGAGCGCCGGTTACGGAAGAGCAGGTGCGGAAAAAACGCCACTCGCTGGATATGAAACCGAGCTTTAAAATGGTGGATACCTGCGCGGCAGAATTTCCCGCCAAAAC
>SKWF01000142.1 GCA_007129085.1 Balneolaceae bacterium
TAGTTTTTTTACCGGTTTTTGACGATTGATGAAGTTGGTTATCGATGCGAAAAAAGATGCGATAGGATAGAGTTTTTCCGGTTGTCCAAAAAACCGGACTCCAAGAGTTGCGCCATTCTCTTTATGGTAGCCGTTCATAAATTCAGCCTTCATTTTGGCCATATCTACATTGGCGGGGCATTCGCTTTTGCACGCTTTGCAGCTCAAACAGAGGTCGAGCGCCTCTTTAAGTTCTTCTGATTTGAATGCCTCTTTCTGTTTGCCGGAAAAGAGCTGACGAAAGAGATTTGCCCGGCCGCGGGTGTTATCTTTTTCATCCCGTGTAGCGTGGTAGGAAGGACACATGGTGCCGCCGCTTTCGGCTAGTTTACGACACACGCCGGCGCCGTTACACTGCTCAATGGCACCATCAAACCCATTAGATTCCCGCCAATGGAAAGCTGTATCTACATCCGGTTTTTGGTAGGCTGGGGAGTATCGCAGGTCGGTGTCGATCGGTTTGGCATCCAGAATTTTGCCGGGGTTAAAGCGGTAATCGGGATCCCAGAGTTCTTTTACCTGTCTGAGCAGCGGCATCATCTCTTTGCCCAAAACGATTTCGATATAGGGTGCCCGTGCGCGTCCGTCTCCATGTTCACCGGAGAGAGATCCACGATATTTTTTCACAAGATCAGCCACTTCTCCGGCGATCGACTTCATCGTTTCAATGCCTTCCGGTTTTTTAAGATCTACAACGGGGCGGAGGTGGAGTTCACCCACGGAAGCGTGCGCATAGAACACGCAGGAGGTGTTATGGTTTTCCAGGATTTGTTGAAACTCTTCCACGTAATCCGGCAGGTCTTCCACGCGCACAGCGGTATCTTCCACAAATGTAGGGGATTGCGAATCACTGTCGAGCCCCATCAAGAGGCCGAGACCCGCTTTGCGAAGCTCCCAAACACGGTTCATTTTCTCTTCGTTGGTTAATACCGGGTGGGCGTATCCAAAATTTTTCTGCTGCAGAACCCGGGTAAGTTCTTTGGCCTTTTCAGCCAACTCCCCGGCTTCATCTCCTTCAAATTGAACGATGAGAATACACTTGGGCTCTCCATCCAGGAAAAATCGGTTTTTACGCTGTTCAATATTTCCTTTCGTGGCATCGAGAATAATATCATCCACGAGTTCAACAGCGGCGGGATTCCACTTTACAATCTCTACGGTTGCCAACATTGCCTCACGAAGCGATTGGAATTGCGGAATTACCAGGGTTTTGGTTTTGGGCAGCGGCACAAGATTTACTTTGGCTGATGCGGTCATGGCCAGAGTGCCTTCACTTCCGCAGAGCAGTTCAGCGAGGTTAAACGGTCGCCCACCCGGGGTGATCGGCTCCATTTCGCAGAGGCGATCGAGCGCGTAACCGGTATTTCTCCGGGTGATATCGGGATGGGGGTAGTGCTCTAAAATATTCTCCTTGTGCTTTTTAAGCAGATCAATCATGCCTCGGTAAATATCTCCTTCCAGGGATTTTAGCTGTAATTTCTTTTCCAGCTCCGGTTTTGAAAGTGGCTTAAAAACAACGTGGGAGCCATCACTTAAAACCGTCTCAATCTCGAGAATGTGTTCACGGGTGGTTTTATGTTTGATGGAGAAGGACCCGCAGGAGTTATTTCCGATCATTCCACCAAGCATGCAGCGGCTGGTAGTGGCGGTATCCGGGCCGAATTGAAGCCCATATTTTGCGGCTTCGCGATTTAATGTGTCCCTGATTACGCCGGGTTGAACATGAGCAGCTTTCTTTTCGGGATCGATGTTGAGAATGCTGCTCATAAAGCGGGCGCCGTCCATTATCACACCGCTGCCGGTGGTTTGTCCGGCAAGGCTGGTGCCGGCGCTTCGGGCGGTAATGGCAAACCCTTCTTTTTTGGCTTGATTGACAAGGTGCCGAATATCATCTACCGTTTTTGGAAAGGATACACCGGAGGGAATTTCCTCGTAGATGGATGCATCATTAGCGTATAAGCGTCGGGTAAGAGAATCTTTTTGGATTGTAGACATGATGAATGAAATGTATGGCTTGCTGAAAGGTGTCGCAACAAAAAAGAGATTAGGAGTGAGGTTTAAAAATGGATTAGCCAAAATGCTAATAATTGTTAAGTTTATTAGATACGGTTTTAATTACGTGGGTAAAATAGATTAAGTGGTCAACGCTTTAATAGAAATAGTGGAATAAGAGATGAATCGGGAATTGATAAACAAGCTTAGTGCCAACAGGCGCATATTAGGCATTATTGCCATTTTTGTTTTACTGGGTTTTTCAATAGTAGTTTTAGAGGTTTTTGGGAATAAAATAACTACCGGTGTACGTGGTTATGTATATGGTGAAGGGAAATGGGCGAAAGCACAGAAACAGGCTAGTATTGAATTGTCTGCATACGTGTACAATAACAATGAGGTGCACTATAGGAATTTCAAAGAGCATTTAAGTATACATGAAGGTGATCGAATTGCCAGAGAGGAGTTATTGTCTGAAAGTCCGGACCTAGAGGTGGTGACGGATGGTTTTCTTCGAGGAGGAAATCAACCCGAGGATATTCCAGATATGATATGGTTGCTGTCTAATTTTCAGAACTGGCCTCAAATAAATGATGCGTTAGGGTACTGGATAGAAGGAGATGAAAAAATTGCGGAACTGAGAAATTTGGGTTTGGAAGTTCATCAACAAGTAGAAGCCGGTACGTTAAATGAGACAAATGTGCGCGAATATTTTCGGCAAATTATGTTGCTTGATGATGAGCTGACGGTTTTAGAGAATAACTTTTCGGAAGCAATGAGTGATGCTGCCCGAAGTACCTCACGTATCTTATTTTGGTCAACTATACTGGTTTCTATCTCATTTATTCTTATAGCGGCCATTCTATCGGTCTCGTTTATGAGGAATTTGAAACGGACAAACGAGATGCTGAGTGCCTCTGAGGCCAAATTTCGAAATGTTCTCGATAACTCCCGTGATGTAATTTATCAGTATCGGAAGGGGCAAAAGGAGTACGATTATATGAGCAGATCGGTTGAGGATATGCTGGGTTACAGTTATGAGACAGTTAAAAATGGAGGCCAGGATTTTATCCTTCAGCTATTACACCCTGAAGATAAAGAGAGAATGCAGCAGGTGGCTGATAGTCTTGAAGAAGATGGAGTATCTGATAAGCTACCTGATACAGAATTTCGAGTTAAAAAAGCGGATGGGTCCTATATATGGATAAATAATAAACGGGCACCCATTCTGAATGAGAAGGGAGAGGTTGAGGCGGTTGTTGGAAATGTTCGGGATATATCAGACCGGAAAAGACGCATGCAAAAGATTGATAAGTCATTGAAAGAGAAGCAGGTACTTTTGTCGGAAATCCACCATCGAGTAAAGAATAACCTTGCGATAGTATCGAGCTTGATTGAGCTGAAAAAGTGGGATATGGATGAGAAGCAGAAGGTGCAGTTTAATGAGCTGCAATCGAGGATTAAATCGATTGCACTGGTTCATGAAAAACTGTATAGCGGTGATACGTTATCTGAGGTGGAGCTGTCGGAATATCTTGAAGATCTAGCGGAGATGATTTTAAAAACGTATAACACGAACGAAAGAGAAATTGGCATTGAGTGTGATTTAGACCCGGTAAATGTAGAAATTGACAGAGCTGTACCTATTGGGCTGATGTGTAATGAGTTGATTAACAACTCGTATAAACATGCATTTGATAAGGGGGATAGTGGAGAGATTGGAATATCGCTTAAAAGGAAGGGAAAAAATGTTGTGTTATCGGTATATGATTCAGCCGGAAA
>SKWF01000158.1 GCA_007129085.1 Balneolaceae bacterium
GACAAAATGCAGGCGGTATGCTGCAGATCTCTTTGAGAGCAAGGGAATTGAATATGATATAGAGTTTCAGGAATCAATTTCCGGAAAAGTAGATATCGATCTTCGAAAAAATATATGGCTGATTTTTAAAGAAATCGTCACAAACCTTGCGCGCCACTCCAAAGCAGATCATGCAAGCGTTGAATTCACCGTTCGAGAAGGACAACTATATTTAAAAGTTTCTGACAGCGGTATAGGGATTGATAAAGTTGACTTTAAAGCAAATAATGGAATAAAAAATATTAAAAAGAGAGCCGAACAGGCAGGGTTTGATGCCGATTTAGAATCTTCTGGTGCAGGAACTACATGGACAGTACAAGGGAGTATTTAAAAAAGACGACATAGTCATGCAGTGTGAAATTCTACCGGAGTTCTTATAATAAGATAGAAATAACTATACAGAACTATGGACACAGAGTTAACGAAAATTTGCATTATCGAGGACAACGAGTACATGCGTGAAGGCTGGGAGGCTATTCTGGATACTCAACCCGATTTTTGCGTGCTCTCAACTTTTGAAATGTGTGAAACCGCATTTGAAAGTGATGATATAGAACGTGCAGATGTAATTTTAATGGATATTGATCTACCGGGGATATCAGGTATTGAAGGTGTCAAGTATGTGAGGGAGAATTATCCAGATATATTAGTAATAATGGCCACTATTTTTGATGAAGATAAATATATCTTTAAAGCGCTGCAGGGGGGGGCAATTGGCTATTTGATGAAAAAAGTGAGCCCCGATGATTTGTGTAACTCTATAAGGGATGCACGCAATGGTGGATCTCCAATGACGCCTGAAATTGCGCGCAAGGTTATCCAATCACTCCACATAAAAAAACCTAAAGAATCATCAGTTCAGCTTTCTGAACGGGAGCTTGAAATATTGCAAGAGTTGGCAACAGGAAAATCCTACATGGCAATTAGTAAGCAGATTCACCTTTCAGAAGATGGTGTACGCTATCATATTCGAAACATTTATAAAAAGCTGGAGGTAAACAGTCGGTCTGAAGCTGTTGCCAAAGGAATTAAAAATCGAATAATTCTTTGAGAGAAGAGTTACGAAATACCCTCCGGAATAAAGCTGGATGGTTTATTTCTCTAAATTCATCAACAGAGAGGCTGAGAGCATATTACAAATACTACACAATTATGTAGTGTTCCGTATGTACTCTTCGTCTTATGTTAAAGACGAGAACATACGTGAGACAAGAGAACACAAAACACTATGGCCCGATTGATTGATAATCTTTCGGGTCAATTTTTTTATTTCAGATTTTATTATTTAGCGTTCTAAAGAAAAGATGTTTTAGCTGCTTATCTCATTTCAAAACCACCGTATTTATTACGATATTTGATCAAAATCTTATTGGAATAAATTACGGAGCTACATTGAAGAACAGTATTAAAATTGCATCAGGACAAGGCTTTTGGGGAGATTTACCGAATGCCCCAATCAAGCAGGTTAAAAACGGGAAAATTGACTACTTGGTGATGGATTACCTCGCTGAAGTTACCATGTCCATCATGCAAAAACAGCGGATGAAAAATTCTGAATATGGTTATGCAAGAGATTTTGTTGGTGTAGTTGAGGAGGTTTTTGATGAAGTTTCCAATAGCGGTGTAAAAATTGTATCAAATGCCGGCGGTGTAAATCCCCGGGCTTGTAAAGATATGTTGTTGCAAATAGCAGCAGAGAAAGGGTACAAGGGCCTTAAAATTGCTGTTGTGGATGGAGATGATATCCTACCTGATTTAGATCGGTTGATTGATGATGGTCACGAACTTAAAAATATGGAGACGGGAGAGCCTATCCATACAGTGAAAGACGAACTGCTAAGTGCCAACATCTATTTTGGCTGCAAACCTATTGTTAAAGCTCTCGAAGAGGGCGCAGATATTGTAATTACGGGACGAGTAACCGATACCGGCCTAACACTCGCCCCGATGGTGTACGAATTTGGCTGGTCATTCGATGATTTTGATAAAATGTCGGCAGGTACAATTGCCGGGCATATTATTGAATGTGGTGGCCAGGTGAGTGGTGGAAATTTTACAGACTGGGAAGAAATTGAAGATTTTACAGAACTCGGATTTCCAATAATTGATGCTCATCCTGATGGTACATTTCATGTTACAAAACATGAGGGGACAGGCGGCTTGGTTTCTGAAAAGACTGTAAAAGAACAGCTCATGTATGAAATCGGGGACCCATCCTCTTACATCACGCCAGACTGTATTGCTGATTTTACATCTATTAAACTTGAGCAAGATGGTAAAGATCGTGTGAAGGTTTATGGAATTACCGGTAAAGAAGATACTCCAACCTATAAGGTGTCAGCCAGTTACAATGATGGGTTTAAGCTCTCATCCACACTGGTTTACTGCTGGCCTGATGCGGTAAAAAAGGCTCAAAAGGCTGGAGAAATTTTGAAAAATAGGGCCGATAATCTTGGTTTGGAATTTGCCGATTTTAATACAGAACTAGTAGGCTTAAATGCCTGTAATGAGGATCCGGATATGCTCGAAGGAGATCTTTCGGAGGTAAACGAAGTTCAGTTACGGGTATCGGTGCACGGTTATTCCCGGGACGATCTCAACCGTTTTGGTAAAGAGATTGCGCCACTAATTTTAACGGGCCCAAGTGGCGTAACAGGGTTTGCGGGTGGAAGACCTAAAGCAAGCTCTGTAGTAGCCTACTGGCCTGCGCTTCTAGATAAGAAAGCAGCAGATCCTGTTGTGGAGATATTCGAATCGTAAATTTCATTAAGAATCAGACCGAATAGTTCTTTACCTTTTACGGCTAATGAACTGTTGTTGTCTAAATCGAAAAAATATTATTTAATACATGGTTATTGGAATAATTGGTGCAGGGATTTCCGGCTTAACGGCAGGAAGAATATTGGCAAAAAAGGGACATGACGTAACAATCTTGGAAAAAAGTTCTGGATTGGGAGGGCGTATGGCAACACGTTATGCCGGTAAAGGTGACGAAACAAAATTAGATCATGGACTCTCATATTTTTTAACTGAGTCGCCGGAATTTCAAAGCTTTGCTGTAGAACTTCTCGATAAAGGTTTAATTCAGCGATGGGGTGATAACTTTTCGCTGTATGATGGAGAAAATATTTACGAGACAAATCCCAATCAGCCAAATGTTGCTTCGTTTACGGCTAAAGATGGAATGAATAGTATTGGTAAATATTTAAGCAGATGGGTTGATGTAAAAACGAATACATTGGCAGGTGGATTAACGTATATCGGCTCAAATCGAAGTAAAAAACGATCGTGGATGATAAACTTAACTGCCGGTAATACATTTGAAGCAGATGCTGTTATCATCGCAACACCCGCACCTCAAGCTTATGGACTTCTTAATACAACAATAGACGAAACAAATACACTTAAGATTGTTCGCGATATTGATGAGGTGCACTATGCCCCTAGTTATACTCTGCTTGTTGGTTATGGGAAACGTGAAATTCCTGACTGGGATGGCATAATTTGCAAAAAAAGTGGCTTACAGTTTATCTCGAATGAGGCTTCGAAAAAATCAAAAGAACAAGAGTGTTCTTTTGTTGTACAAGCAACTCCTGAGTTAACAAAAAATCTTCGCGGAAAAAGTGATGATCTGATCCGTGAAAAAATGCTTCAAGAACTTGCAGAAGTAATTGGTGGCTGGGCTACTTCACCTGAATGGAGCCAGATACATTTATGGAGATATAGCCGCCCATTAAAGTCCCTTTCTAAAGATTATCATGAATTGGAATTTGATGATGCACCATTAGCATTGATTGGAGATTATTTTAATGGAAATACCGTTGATAGTGCATATAGATCAGGGTATAGATTAGCAACCGATTGGAGTGAAAAATATTCGTAATAAAGCGAATGATTTAGTTCCACCGATAGTTTTTCATCTACCGTATTTAATTTTTGATAGGTTCGTGTGGACTCACTTAGAAAACTAAATTCTTACATAAAAAAGTATAAGGGCACATTTCTTCTCGGTGCCCTTTTCCTAACGGCGTCCAATTTCTTTCTAATCTGGATTCCGGTACTCATCCGTCAAACAATGGATGAAGTCGAAGTATTAGGAGAGGAGCACGATCCGGATGCATCAAATATTTGGGATGTTCTTTTTTCGAGCGAGGCCGGTGAGATACTTGCCTACAATTCACTTCTTTTAATCGGTACAGTTGGCCTATATGGAATATTGTTATTTGCCACTCGGCAAACGCTCATCGTAAGCTCACGTAAAATTGAGTTTGATATTCGGAATCAGATGATGGATAAACTGCTGTTGCTTCCGCAGCGGTATTTCGAGTCCAATAAATCCGGAGAAGTATATGTACGTGCCACAGAAGATATTAATCGTGTAAGGGAGTATTTCGGGCCTGTGGTGATGTATACGATAAATACCATTACTAGAGCGGGTTTTATCATTACCATGATGATTATTGTGAATCCGCAACTTACGTATTGGGCGTTGATTCCACTTCCGTTCCTTTCTGCTTTTGCATATTGGGTGAGTGGCTTTATCAATAAATACCAGATTATCATTCAAGAGCAATACTCTGATATTGCCGGAAGGGCACAGGAAGCTTTTTCAAGTATTCGATTAATCAAGGCATTTAATCGCGAAGAGTATGAACAAGGTAAGTTCGAAAAAGAGAGCGAATCGTACCGTGTAAAAAAGCTGAAATTAGATATGGTAGAATCGCTTTTTCACCCGGCTTTAAATTTTCTGATCGGTGTTTCTGTGGTGATTGTAATTTGGCAAGGTGGGATGATGGTTATTGAAGACACCCTTACAGTTGGAAATATTGCTGAGTTTGTTATATATGTCGCATATTTAACGTGGCCGGTTGCTTCGCTCGGATATACTGTAAATACGTTTCAGAAATCATTAGCATCTTGGGAGCGGGTTGATAAAGTACTTACCGAGCCGGTTAAAATTCAAGATAGTGAGGGAGATAAAGGAGTTGAAAAGCCGGTTGAAGGAAAAATTGAATTTAGAAATGTCTCATTCACATATCCTGAGGCGGAAGAAACCGCAATAAAGAATATCAATTTTACGATCGAACCTGGAATGACAGCAGCTTTTGTCGGGCGCACGGGGTCAGGCAAAACAACACTAATTAATTTGATTCCTCGTTTATTTGATGTTACAGAAGGTGAGATTTTTATTGATGATATTGAAATTAAGAAATGGTCCATCGAATTATTGCGACGAAATATAGGCTACGTTCCGCAGGAAACATTTCTCTTCTCTACCACTATCAAAGAGAACATTGCATTCGGTGTGGAACAGGCATCGATGGAAGAGATTGAAAAAGCTGCAGAAAGTGCCAGAGTATTGAGCAATATTTTGGAATTTGAGAAAAAATTTGAGACTATGGTAGGTGAACGGGGTATTACTCTTTCAGGCGGGCAAAAACAGAGAACGGCGATCGCCAGGGCTCTGATCAAGAATCCATCGATAATTCTTTTAGATGATTCGTTAAGTGCCGTTGACACAAAAACTGAGGATGACATCCTCAAACATCTGAAAAGTACCCGTTCGAGTAAAACAACCATCATGATTTCTCATAGAATATCTACAGTTAAAAACGCCGATATAATTTTTTATCTTGAAGAAGGTTCTATTGTTGAACGTGGTTCTCATGATCAATTGCTAACGGAAGAAGGACGTTATGCACGTATGTATCAAAAACAACTACTGGAACAAGAATTAGCTCAAATATAAACATATAACGGGTCTATCTGTTTGAACGACAGATGCCCAACAGAAAACACACAGGAGACACTAATGATTATAGTACCCTTAGGAGTCGCATCAGCAACACCTACGGCAACTCGCCATTTGCCCTCCGTAGCCGTTTGGCGCGAAGGAGATGTTCACCTTTTTGATTGCGGTGAAAATACTCAAATGAGAATGTTGCAGGCAGGGCTGAAACGCTCCAGAATCCAAAATATATTTATCTCACACTTTGATGTAGACCACTTTTCAGGAATTATTGGTCTACTCGCAACTTTGCAGCTACAGCGCCGCGACACACCACTGAATATGGTGGGCCCTGAAGGATTGCAGGAATTTGTAGAGTGGAATTTGAAGTTTGCCAAAATCGATCTGAATTTCGAGATTAACTTTGTTGAACTTGCTGAAGATATAGAGTCAGAGCGAGTGATTGATGAAGATGAGTATTACGTGGAAGCACGACCTCTCAATCACACAAAATTTTGCCTCGGTTACCGGTTGCAAGAAAAAGATCGCCCCGGAAAAGTTGACGCTGAAAAGGCAGAAAAAATGGGCATTACTGAAGATGCTCAGTACAAAGCACTGAAAGCTGGTGAGGATGTGGAACTCGAAGATGGCACCATCATCAAATCTTATGATATTGTGGGCCACCCGAGACCGGGCGACAGTTTTGCCTACATAACTGATACTAAGTATTGCCCCAATGCTGTGAAGCTGGCGATGAACACCAACATTCTTTATCACGAGGCTACGTTCAGTGAAAGCCTTGCCGATAAAGCTGCTGAAACCGGCCACTCAACATCAGTTGATGCTGCGCGTGTTGCAAATGAATCACAAACAAAACTATTGGTGATTTCGCACTTCTCAGCTCGATACACGAATCCGTTTATTTTGCTGCGTGAAGCACGTGATAAATTCTTCCCTGCATGGTTGGCAACAGAGTTGCGACCCATCTTTACCGATCCTGCACAAGAAAAAGGTATCGTAGAGCAAAAAGTTTATCTGAAAGAGATAGATGATAAAAAGTCTAAGAGTTCAGATAAAAAGAAAAAATCTTCCGGAAATGGGAAGAAACGATTTCGGAAAAGAAAAAAGGTAGAGAAGAAACGATCTTCAGGTAGAAAACGTAAAAGTGATAGCTCGCGAAGTAAAAAATCGTCGAGCAGCCGTGGAGATCAAAACAGAAGTAACCGGGATACATCCGAAGAAAGAACGGAGCGTAAACCAAAACCGATTACTCCAAGAACTCCATTCGATGACTTTGATAGGTTCTAAACAGAGTAAAATTTGAGTTCTAATAAAAAATCTAAAGCCGTCGATTCAGATCTGATTCGACGGCTTTATTACTTTTTCCGACCTTACCGATGGTGGGCAATACTTGCAATTGTCCTGACTTTAACGGCAGCTTTTTTGGGCACTATTCGCCCAAAACTTACCCAAGTAGCCGTTGATGATTATATATCTGTAGGTGATATTGAAGGTCTGCTTTGGATAGTTTTACTGCTGGTAGGTGCACTTATTGGTGAATTTCTCATATTGGTAGCCAATACATACCTCACGAGATGGTTTGGGCAGGGAGCACTATTTGGCCTGCGAAATGCGGTGTATGAAAAAATACAATCGTTGCATGTTCAGTTTTTTGACAAAAATCCAATCGGCCGTCTGATTACGCGAACTACGAGTGATATTGAAGCTTTGAGCTCGCTATTATCTGATGGCATTGTAAATATGATTGGTGATCTGTTTCGAATCTTCTTTATCCTCGGCTTTATGTTGATGATGAGTTGGGAACTGACCATCATTTCGATCCTTGTACTTCCAATTCTATTTTATTCAACCTTTTGGTTTAAGAGTAAGGTTCGGGTCGCTTTTCTTGATGTGCGAGACCAAATAGCGCGACTTAATTCATTTGTGCAAGAACATATAAATGGAATGGCAGTAGTGCAGCTGTTCAATCGCGAAAAGAAAGAGAAAGAGCGTTTTGAAGAGATTAATTCCGATCATAGAAATGCCCATATCGATACGATATTTTACTTCTCGATTTTTTGGCCCGTAGTTGAGGTTCTTGCCAGTTTAGCAATGGCACTGGTCGTTTGGTACGGGGGAGCAAGAGCTTTGATGGATGGGATTACGTTTGGTGTACTGTTGGCTTTCATTCAGTATGTCCGACAATTTTTTGCACCCATTCGTGGACTCTCAGAGAAATATAATACGCTTCAGGCTGCATTGGCATCATCAGAAAGAATTTTCGATGTACTCGATACCGAAAAAGTAATTAAGGAGCCCGAAAGTCCGGTTGAGTTAGATGAGGTAAAAGGAGAGCTGGAATTTGATAAGGTATATTTTCAGTACAATCCCGGTGATGAAGTTATTCTTAAAGATGTCTCTTTTCGGGCTGAACCTGGAGAACTTCTTGCTATTGTGGGAGCTACCGGAGCAGGTAAATCAACCATTATAAATCTTCTGTTACGCTATTACGATATTAATGATGGCGAAATACGGCTTGATGGCGTAAAGATTAAAGATATGACTCTCCATCAGTTGCGTTCGCATTTCGGGTTGGTGATGCAGGATAATGCACTTTTTTCAGGGACGGTGCTGGAAAATATTACTCTCGGAAATAAAAATATAACCAGAGAAGAGGCAATTAAGGCAGCAAAGGAGGTAGAGGCTCATAAATTTATCAAGAAGTTGCCTGGCGGGTACGATTATGTTCTTCGCGAACGTGGTGCATCACTCTCGATGGGGCAGCGACAACTTATCTGTTTTGTACGCGCAATGGTTTACGATCCTAAGATTTTAATTCTGGATGAGGCGACATCAAATGTTGATTCGGAAACAGAAGAATTAGTAGCCAAAGCTTGCGTTAAAATGATGAAAGGACGAACTTCAATAGTGATAGCACACAGGCTTTCAACTATCCAGGGAGCAGACCGAATTTTAGTAATGCACAAAGGCGAAATTAGAGAATCGGGCTCACACAAGAAACTTATGAAGAAGTCTGACGGTATATACAGAAAACTGTACGAGTTGCAATACAAAGAGCAACAGGTACAATCGAAAAAAACTGTAGTTTAACTTTTAAAACTTAAAGGTGACAGAAATGGCTGATTTGAAAGGAGCAGAAAAAGAACTTAAAGAGACACTGAAAAAAGAAAAAGAAACACTCGAGAATGCTTACGGCGATGTAATTTCAAAGCTGTATGATGAAAAAGATAAGCTCCAACAAGAATTGAGGCACGAGTTTAGAAATGCTCGTCGATATGTACGCGCAAATCCTGAAGCAGGAATTGGAGCAGCTTTTGCAGGTGGAATTATTGTAGGTATTGTAGTATCAAAAATCTTTAAACGATAGACGACTTTATGGCATTTAATTTAGATAAGCTTGATGAACTATTTGGGCGGTTAGACTCGCTCAGGGGGTACCTTTGACTATGATAAACGAAAAGTACGAGTAATTGAGCTTCAGGAGCAGACTCAAAACCCCGATTTTTGGAATGATCCTGATGAAGCTCAACAGATTATGCAAAAGCTCGATAGAGAGAAAGGGCTGATTGCAAAATGGGATGAATTGGATGACCTCCGCGAAAGCATTAACGTTTTCCTTCAGTTTAAAGATGAAGGCGAAGATGTTGAAGAAGATCTCCAAAAAGAGATTTCTACATTCATCAACAAGCTGGAAGATCTTGAGCTGCGGAATATGTTAAGCGGTGAGGATGATCACCGAGACGCGATTGTTACGTTTAATCCTGGTGCCGGCGGTACGGAGAGTCAGGATTGGGGCGTAATGCTTTACAAAATGGTATCACGCTGGGCTGAAAAGAAAGGGTATGATGTATCTGTTGCGGAATATCAAGATGGTGATGTAGCCGGTATTAAAAGTGCCACGATTGAAGTTAAAGGTGAGAACGCCTACGGATTTTTAAAATCGGAAAGTGGGGTTCATCGTCTGGTGAGAATATCGCCATTTGACAGCAACTCCCGCAGGCACACGTCGTTCTGTTCGGTTTTTGTATCGCCCATAATCGATGATACCATTGATGTGGATCTGCAGGATAATGATATTGAACTGCAGCGATTTCACGCCAGTGGAGCGGGAGGACAGAATGTAAACAAAGTTGAAACAGCTGTACGGTTAATCTGGACAGGTACACTTTCGGACGGTACGGAAGAACGTGTTGTTGCAGAGTGCCAACAGGAACGTTCGCAGATGCAAAACCGGGAAAAAGCTCTTGTACTGCTAAAGTCTAAAGTTTATGAGCTTGAAAAATCGATCAGAGAGCGCGAAAAAAATAAGCTTGAAGATTCGAAAAGCAGTAATGAGTGGGGCTCTCAAATAAGATCGTATGTTTTTCACCCCTATAACATGGTGAAAGATCACAGAACCGAACATGAAACGGGTGATGTAGATTCTGTAATGGGCGGTGATTTGGATGGATTTATGAAGGCGTACTTGATGAACAAATTAGCCGCTCAAACGATATGAAATCGGTAGGGGTGGTTGGCGGAATAGGCTCCGGGAAAACGACGGTCTGTGAGGTTTGGGAAAAATTAGGTGCTACCGTCATTTATGCTGATGATCTTGCCAAAGAGTTGATGCAGACCGATCCTGAACTTCAAAAGGAGTTGACGACAATTTTTGGCAGTGAAACTTACAATTCTGATGGCTCGCTGAATAAACCTCATCTGATTAACGAAGCATTTAACAATAATCGGGTTGATGAACTAAACAATGCTGTTCACCCTATTTTGCGAAAAAAGCTTAAGGATCTAGCTGTTTCGTCAGAACATGCAGGGGTGGAGCTGTTTGTCGTTGAAGCGGCAATTTTATTAAACGATGGTCGCCCTGAATTTCCTGAAATAATTGTACTGGTTACGGCCGATCGAGACCGGCGGTTTGAGAGGGTCGCAAAACGGGATCAAGCCAGTGGAGATGAAATATTGGCGCGGATGGATAAACAGCCGGATTTTAAATCCTTAACACATCTGGCTGATTTTACGATCAAGAATGATGGGGCATTGTCTGAACTAGAAGAGAGTGCTGTAAATTTGTTCGAAGAACTTAAAAGTACGTAAAGATTTCGTCGATAAAGGGGCTTATCTTTTTTACATTCAGACTATAAAATCAACTAAGAGAACTTTATAAGATGTCTACCAAAACAAACAAACTCATTACCCTGGATGAGTATATAATTCAGGCACAAAATCGTTTCCCCGGAGCAACTGGTGAGTTGTCTCAACTTTTACGGGATATTGGACTTGCTGCAAAAATCATCTCGAGAGAGGTGAATAAAGCCGGTATTACCAATCTTTTGGGGGTTGATGGCAGTACAAATGTGCACGGTGAATCAGTTAAAAAACTCGATCTGTTTGCAGATCAACAGATGATCTCGGCCCTGGATCGATCGTTAATTACCTGTATGGTAATCTCTGAGGAAAATGATGGAATCGTTCGACTGAACAGCCAAGGAGGTAAATATATTGTCTATTTAGATCCGCTGGATGGCTCCTCGAATATTGATGTGAATGTTTCAATCGGTAGTATTTTTTCCATCTATATGAGGGAGGCTCGATTTGATCCGAATTTGGTGGAGGCGGATGCCCTTCAACCCGGAATTCGACAAGTAGCCGCAGGGTATGTGCTTTATGGATCGAGTACGATTTTATGTTACACCACGGGAATGGGCGTTTCTGCATTTACACTCGACCCCAGCCTGGGTGAGTTTATTCTCTCTGAAGATAATTTTGAAATTCCCGATCACGGTACAATTTACAGTATCAACGAAGGGAGTTATAACTCCTGGGAATTGGGATTGAAGAAGTACATAAAATATTGCCAAGAAGTTGATGAAGAAACGGGCAGGCCATATTCAGCCCGGTATATCGGCTCGATGGTGGCTGATATCCACCGGACGTTGGTAAAAGGTGGGATCTTTATTTACCCGTCGAGTAATCGCTATCCCAACGGGAAATTACGATTGATGTATGAGTGCAACCCCTTGAGTTTTATCATTGAACAGGCAGGTGGAATAGCCATGGACGGGTTAGGTAGAATTATGGAGATACAACCTAACGCCATTCATGAGCGTACACCAATATATATCGGTTCAAAAAAGAACGTAGAAAAAGCTGTGGAGTTTTTAGCGAACCACACAGAAGGGTAGGTGGAACTATAGTCCTCGAATTTCTATCGTGGACCCTTCGGTAATATCATGTCGTAGAGTAAAACCTGCATTTACCTCTACAACATATTTAGCAGGATATTCTGATGGAATCCCTTCTTGCGAGTAGGGTGATGTATTTTGATGAATTCGAACGATCTCGTACTCATCATTTACAAAAATAATATCGAGAGACAGCGGAGTGTTTGCCATCCAGAAGTTTCGCTCTCTGTTTTCATCAAAAATGAAAAGCATACCGTTATTTTCAGGTAAATCTCTAACATCCATCAATCCTTCACTGCGGGAATTGTCATCATCGGCAACAGCTGTTTCGATGTGGGCAATTTCTTCTCCTTGAGGATTATAAAAAAGAACCTCGGACGTATAGTCAAGAGTCCGCTCTTCAGTTTCTCCGTGTTGTTCAACTTGTTCAGATTCTCCACAGGATAGACTTACAAATAGGAATGGGATTAGCAAGAAAAAATATTTCATGGTTGACATATACCTTCAGTTTAAAATTTTCAATACAATATCATGATTAATCTATACAGAAAAAAACAAATTTAAAGTTGCAGTACCTATCAAACCTGCATGAAATATTTAGATAATATAGCGGGTCAATAAGTTGTTATTTTCAAGTTATTCGCCTATTTTACGGATCTGAAAGTGAGCGCCGGGGAGGCACTCACTTTTTTTTATACTTATAGGATGTGAAACCATGCAAAAAGACCCAATAAATACTATTAAAGATCTAGCAGAACCAATTGTGCAGCAGCACGATATGTTTTTGGTAGATGTTGAGTTGAAACAGAATGATGGAAATGTTATTTGGGTTTTGGTTGATTCGGAAGCTGACAATATAAATTTAAAAAGCTGTACACAGATAAGTAAACAGCTTTCGTTTTTAGTAGAGTCAGCTGATTTATTTATGAATCCATACCGGTTGAACGTTTCTTCACCGGGCTTAAGCAGGCCGCTGTCTGATATTCGTCAATACTCAAAAAACAAGGGCAGAAACGTAAAGGTGAAGTACAAAACCGAAGAAGGATACGAAAAAATTGAAGGTATATTAACGAGTGCATCAACTGACAAAGTTGTTATTGATGTAGGCAGTAATGGTTCAATTGATATTCCATTTGCGGATATTGTAGAGACTAAAATTGTTCCAAAAATATAAATAAGACTGTAAACGCAGAACCTAAAAGGGCATTACTGATGCAAAACGATGTTTCGAAATTAATTATTCAATCTTTTGCCGAAATTGCGAAAGATAAAGGAATTGATCGCGATCTTCTTCTATCTATTCTCGAGGATGTGTTTCGCACAATGATTCGCAAAAAGTACGATTCTGATGAAGCATTTGAAGTTATTTTAAATGCAGATCGAGGAGAGATTCAGATTCTTCATATTCGGGAAGTTGTGCCTGCTGAAGAATTAACGGATGAAGTTACTGAAATTACATTGGAGGAGGCTCAAGAACACGATCCCGATCTTGAGCTCTATGATGAATATGCTCAAGAGATTTCTATAACCGACTTTGGAAGGCGTGCAGTATCTATGGCTCGCCAGCAGCTAGCGCAACGAATTCGTGAAATTGAGAAGGATAACATTTTTGAAGATTACTCTGATCGTGTTGGCGAAATTGTGCTAGGTGACGTTTACCAAGTGCGAAACAACA
>SKWF01000077.1 GCA_007129085.1 Balneolaceae bacterium
CAGCATATGCACTGCCGATTGCGGCCTGTGAAAGGTCTCCATCATTCCGAACCTTTCGTGCGGCCATAGCGGTATCAAAATAACTTTCTACGTGGCAGCGAGGCAGATCAGCTAAAAACCGACTGCACTGTGCGATTGCCTGCGGATGAGAAAGCACGCGCCGAATATTTTTGATATCAACCTGCTCGGGAGCCATCAGGCAGTGGATAATTCGTAAAATCTCCTCTCCGTTGATGTACAGCTCCTTCTCGTTCAGCAGATCATACGTATCATTTATCGAGCCGGCGGTGGTATTTTCAATGGGTAGAATTGCAACGTCCACATCTTCATTCTCTACCGCCTCTGCGGCTTGATCGAACCGCGTAAACCCAACACACTCTACCTGCTCGTACCGCTGCTCAAAATGCCGCATTGCCGCCTGATGGCTAAACGCTCCATCGGTTCCTTGGTAGGCTACACGAATCGTCTTCTCATCACTCAGATCATTCTCATAATCTACCAGCGCCTGGGTTTGATATCGAACCGAGTGATTGATAACCTCACGGAAAAGCTGCTCCAGAAAATAGGGGTCCATCCCCACCTCGGCCGCTTTTTTTCTGATGGTATCCATAATGATCTCTTCGCGCTCAGGATCTCGGATACCGCGTGATTTTTCAAGCTTATCATTCAGCACTTTTTTTACCACCTTTTGGCGGTCAGCCAGCGCTTTAATGATCGTATCATCAAGTTCATCAATCGTTTTTCGAATATCATCCAAGGGATCGTCGGCCATTGGTCAGCGTGTCTGTTTTTTAAGTTTATCAAGTTTTTTCAGCAGATCTTCTCGTGCCAATGTACGAAAACGTTTTGGTAATAATGCTTTCGATGTACATTCCGAAACTGCCGCTAAGGTTTGCAGTTCTATCTCCTCGGGGTAGGTTGGCGGTAAGAAATCATCAAACACTTGGTCGAGCATTTCCGGCGTAACCTTCTCCTCTCCATTTGCCGCGGCACGAAATTTAGCCCGTGTACAGGCCGCCTCCATATCGGCGCCGGAGTAGTTTATTTTGCTGTTTATCACCCGCGATGGAATGTGCTCCTCCGTTAGCTGTAGATTCGTCTTCTTCGCCATGGCTCGGAACAGCTCCACACGCTCCTCGTCGGTTTCCGGTGGAAATAGCGCAATATGCTCTTCTGCCCGTCCCTGACGCTTCAAATCAACCGGCATCAGATCGGGTCGGGCGGTCATCAAAAACCAGATTATCCGTCCGCGATTATCCGTATCACTCATAAAATTAGCGATCTGCGAAAATACCCGGCTCGATACCCCGCTATCCCCCGATGCATTTCGATTCCCAAGATAGGCATCCGCCTCATCAATCATCACCGCAACCGGGGCCATCGCTTTCAACAGGTTTAGAATTTTCTCCAGGTTTCCTTCCGTTACCCCCTGCCATTGACTCCTGAAATTCTTCAGTTTCACCATCGGAATGCCCACTTCACCGGCAAAACAGGTTACCATAAATGTTTTCCCCGTTCCAACGGGACCGCACACCAGGTAACCCATCGGCAGTACATCATTTCTCCCCGCTTTCAGTGCCGAAACAGATGATCGCAGATGCTCTTTCACTTTATCGTGGCCGGCCACGGCATCCAATGTTTGATCGGTTTGCACAAATTCCAGCAGGCCGTATGCCTCCGCCTCAATCAACTCTTTTTTAATCACATTGAGCGATTCAAACGTAATCTGTTCTTCATTTTCAATTGCGCCCGACAGAATACTCTCCATCTTTACGTATCCCAACCCGGCAGTTAATTTTGCCATAACCGGTTTTTTCACAGATGATACATTTTCAAATATATCATCACGAGAGTTCAGATACTCCAGACGATCCGTTTCATCCGGCAGCGGAATGAAAATATCGGACGTAAATGGGTGCTGGGTAAGCGTTTTATTAATATCAGACAAATTCTCTGTCAGCAGCACCGTTGTAAAATCCGCCGATAAAAAGAGAGGATCTTGAGCCCACTTCATCAGATAAACCAGTGCATTCCGATCCTCCGTCCCGATGTTCCCCGCATCATTCATCGGCACAATGGTTTCGGCGTAATCTATAACAAGCGCGATGCTCTTTTTTTGATCCAGACGGGAGCGGAAATACTGCTCCAGCACAGAAAACACACCTACGGGATCTTTGGGAATTTTTTTAGCTACATCCGTTCCATCAAGCGTATCTCTTCCGGCAACTGCCCGATTAAAATCGGTCCGGGTTTTCTCATCCCGAAAGTAGATCCCCGAAGCGCGATCGTAAAAAATGACGATATCCCTCGCTCCGAAAAACTCATCCGCCAGGAAGGATTTGAGTCGCCTGAATTTTTGAGGATTATCTTTTATACGCGTCAGATCGTGCACATTCCCGTGCAGTATAAACTGGTTAACCGTGCGGCTTAAATATTTTTTGGCAAGGTCTTTTGCCCAAAGCGGATAGTGATCAATCATAAGAAAGCGGTGAGTTAAAATTGTGCACCATTATGTACGAAATGTATAAAAAATAGATGCACCGGGATAGGGGTATCGCCGCAAAATCACTCCCCGATGTCCAGCACCAGTTTAACGGTTTCGAGCTTACTGGGCGTAGCTTTACTAATGATGAACTTATTACCGTGGATATGCAGCTCTTCATTGACTTTGGGAATCCGCCCGGTGTGATTAATTATATATCCTGCCACCGTTTCAAACTCATCTTTATCATTCAGAAGGTTGATTTGTGGATACATCTCTTCGAGCTCATCGAGCTCAACATTTCCACTCAGAATAAACGTATACGGATCAATTTTTTTGATCAGGTCATCATCCTTATCGTACTCATCCTGAATATCGCCCACCACCTCTTCAATCAAATCCTCAATCGTTACCATCCCGGCCGTTCCACCATACTCATCGATAACAATTGCCACTGAGCTGTTACTTTGGCGAAACTCTGCAAGCAGATCTTTCGACTTTTTACTTGCCGGAATCAACTTAACGGGGCGAATAATTTCCGAAACCGTTTTGGGATCGTTGAACAAGTCGTACGCAAACACTACTCCAATCACATCATCAATATTATCCTGGTAAACGGGAATTTTGGAATATCCCGATGTGATGAACGTCCTCTGAACTTCCTCAAGCGAAGCGCTCTGATCGATAGCTACTATTTCCGTTCGAGGAACCATCGTATCCTTTACCCGCTTGTTGGAAAGCTCAAGCACGTTATGAAGAATCTGCGAATCATCCTGGTCAAAATCCTCACCGCCCCCCATATCCTTCAGCTCTTTAAAAATCATCTCTACATCCTGTCGGCGAAAAACTTTTTCACTTCGCTCACTGCCCGTTTTCATCCATTTTACAAGAATACTTGATGAACTGTTAGCAACAGTTATAAGTGGGCGCAGCACAATATTTAGCACTCTTAGGGGAATGGAAACCACCTTCACCATAAAGTCAGCCTGAATTCGAAAAATAGCTTTCGGTAAAATCTCACCGAAAATCATAATAATCAGCGCGGCTATAACGGTTTGGATAAGCAGTACAACCACCGTGGAAGGCATGGTTCCGAACCATGATTGGTATATCTGCTGAACCGGCTCTAGCAAGAAAATTGCCATCAACGTAGCGTACAACACATTGATGATGTTATTCCCTACCAGTGTAGTGGTTAAAAACGTTTCGGGGCGTTCATTAAAAAACGCCAGCGAACGGGATGTAAGCGACCCTTTCCGGCTCTCAATCTCCAGCTTCAGCCGATTGGCGGAAACAAACGCAATTTCCGACCCCGAGAAAAATCCACTCAGCAGAATAGTGCCAATAATAATTAGTGTTTCAGTCATTCAAATCTACTTCTGACAAATCGAACCTTTTCTGTTTCAAGTAAATGTAACAATAAAGGCTCAAAATTGAGACTGATCTTTTCATTGCCCGAAACCCGTAATCTGCGCAACTATTTCCCTTTGAAATTAGCTTTTCTTTTTTCCAAAAATGCACCGGTACCCTCTTTAAAATCTTCCGTTTCACAGAGCTCGCCAAACAGGGAGGCTTCGGTTTCATACCCTTTATTTCCGGCAGCCGCGTTAATTGCAGTAATTGCCTTTGATACGGCAATAGGTCCATTTTTCGTAATTGCGGCCAGTAGTTTTTCAGCTTCGTCCTGCCCATCACCCTCTGCAATTTTATTTACCAGCCCAAGCTCTTGCGCTTGATCTGCTTTTATCTGTCCACCGGTAAGGATAAACTCAAACGCTCGCGCTTTTCCGATCAATTTAGTTAAGCGTTGCGTTCCACCATACCCCGGAATTACCCCCAGGGAAACTTCAGGAAGGCCGAATACGGCATTCTTTGTAGCAATTCGCAAGTGGCAGGCCATCGCCAATTCTGCACCGCCGCCCATCGCATATCCGTTTACAATGGCTACAACCGGTTTGGAAAGATTTTCAATTTGGCTGAAAATTTCCTGGCCTCTTTTCGAGAGTTTCTCACCTGACTCTTTATCCAGTTCGGAAAGCTCTTTGATATCTGCACCGGCTACAAACGCCTTCTCCCCGGCACCTGTAATGATCAACCCTTTTATTTGATCGTCATTGGCTACCGAATCGACAGCATCCGAAAGTTCATCCAGAACGGTTTTATTCAGTGCATTTAATTTATTCGGACGATTTATGGTTATCTGTGCAATTCCGCTATCGCTGGTTGAGAGTAAAAGTGTTTGGTAGGTATCAGTCATGTTATGATTTCGTTTTAACTTTCTGTTCTGTTTTTTTGTGCAGTTCTTCCGCCTCTTTTCGAAGTTCTGCAAGCTCCAATTCCTGGTCCAGTTTATCAAAACCCGGCAGCAGGGATTCATCAAGATCTTCAATAATATTCGTTGTCTCTTCCATCTCTTCAATAAGCTGATCCAGCTGCATACCCACTTCTTCAGCGTTCGGCATGGTCATCGACTGTTCATATATAAATCGAATGGCATCTTCGATCGTTTCCAGATGCGTTTCGCAAATCAGGTATTTCTCTTTTGCAGCATCAAACTTTTTTAATCGCTTCTTTAGAATATCAATTCGGCGTTTTTTCGTTGTCTTTAATCGCTCAGAATCTATCGAATCCAGTTCGTTGTTCTGGGCCTCCAATTCACGTTTCAAACCCTCTTCTACCTCCGAATTCATATAAATTTGGTAGCGGCGGTTCATATCCAGCAGGGTTAAATAGGTAGACAATAGATCTTCCGTCTTTTGCTGTATATGCTCCAGCATTCCCCGAGATGAGTAAGCAATTTTAGAAAAATTCTTTTTCACCTCCGCCGTGATATGTTTCAACACCAAAAAACGTTTTTGAGATCGGGCATCCAGCTGGTGAAACATCACCTTGTCTCCGGCATCATTATTAATCTCCTTCTGCTTTTTCTGTACGACAGACCGTCGAAATTTTGGCAGCTGTGGAACTACTCCCAGGTACACCAACTCCATCCCGAATGTAAAGGTAATGATGGTATTCGCAATCAATCCCGTATCACTAAAAACCAGCGCCGAAAAAGTTCCCACCAGCAGGCAAACAAGGTTTACCGGGTGCAGAAACGCCTCTTTCGTATAGTTAATTGTGGATTCGTATTCCTGTTTCATTCTCTGCTTTTACTATCTTTTTGTTCATTCCGTTCAGCACCCACAGTCTTTTTTACATCCATCTCGGCCGCTTGTTTTTCAAGGTCGTTGTACAGAAGGCCCAAATCTCGTTTAACCTGACGAATCGTCTCCTTAGCCTTCTCCTTTTTCAACTCCTCATCGTGTTCACTTTCATCCATTACCTGTTCCATGGCTACATCAAGCCGAGCTTCGATCGATGCCATATTGTGCCGTAATTTCCCTAAAAACTCATCCACAGACTCCAGCAGTTGATCCGCATTCATCTGCTTCATGGCATGGCTCACATTTTTCACATACTGCGAGCGACGTAGCTTTTCCTTGGCATCCCGAATCTTTCGGTAATGCTCTTTATACTCCTGTTTGAGCCGCTCACGCTCCTGTTCACCTTTCGTGGTCATGCGTATTTCAGTTGTTTACTTCGGGTTGATGATGCCTACTCTTTACTCTTCGTTTTGCTTTTACCAACCGTTTTACCGCTCTCTTTTTCAGCGGAATCCTGTTCATCTATATCTACGGTTTTTTCGGTTTTTGATGATTTATCACTGCCTTTGCCCATCTCCTGCTTAAACTGGCTAACCAGCTCTTGTGCACGCAGCTTTTCGGCATTCGCCTCAATCTCCATCGTCTCTGTGTCTACACTATCCAGTGCAATTTCCATACGGGCTTCACTTTTTGCTGTGTCTTCATTCAGGCGGCCAACCATTTCGTTGTGGGTTTGATCGAGTCCACCCACCTCAAATGATTCCAGGGCATCCGCCACTCGAGATTGCCACTCAGCCCGCTCATTCGCGCGCAGCGCATCTCTGGCCTCTTTAATTTTCTTATCCTTCTCGCGCATAAAAGCCTGCTTTACCTTGTGCGCTTTTTCATACGCCTGCTCGGCAAACTTCAGCTGCTCCCGGGAGTGCTCCAGATTTTCCCGAGCTTTTTCAAGCTGAAGGGCATATCCCTCAGCCAAGTCATCCCGGTCGGCATTAATAGCCGACTTTATTTTTGATGTAATCTCATCAATGGATTTTTCATATCGCTGAACCTCTTTCCTCAGCATAATTACATTCGCTTTTACGGTAGCGATGTTTTCATTCATCTGCGGAATCTGATCATTCAACTCTCTGATATTCTGTTCAAGAATCAACTTTGGATTTTCTATGGATCCTACGACCCCGCCAAACATAGATTTTATAGCTCTGATAAATCGATCAAACATAATTTGTGATGTTTTTGGTTGATTTTATGTGGCACTTATTAACCTTTATTGTAGTTATGAACGCCATTTTTATCCACTTTGTATGCAATTTGTTTACCCACAGGTGGTTTCATGTCAGAAATTATTACTGCGTCCGCCATACCCTGTTTTGCATCTGTTAATGTACCCTTGTTGTTCGTATGTAGTGTAGCAATTGTTTCATTTTCTTTTACAGAATCACCTATTTTTTTGTGTAAAATAAATCCTGCAGCCGGATCTACATCGTCCTCTTTGGCCCTTCGGCCGGCACCCAGCTCTACCGATACCATTCCCATAGCATATGCATCCATCTTGGTAACGAACCCGGTTTTCTGGGATTTCACCTCTTCAATAAATTCCGCTTTTGGATACGAGTCCGGATTCTTCACCACTTCTGTATCACCACCTTGTTCCTCTACAATATCCAGCCACTTCTGAAAAGCTGAACCATCATCCACAGCAGTACGGCTTTTCTCAATGCCCTCTTCAATCGAATCTGCTTTTTCCCCGAGATAGATCATTGTTCCGGCGAGCAGATGAGTGATCTCCATCACATCTTCCGGCCCTCCTCCATTCAGGCAATCGATACTCTCTTTCACCTCAAGCCAATTCCCAACGGCATTCCCAAGGGGTTGCTCCATATTGGTCAGATAGGCAATCGTCTGTTTTCCAAATTTCTCGCCAATCCCCACCAGGGTTTGTGCCAATTTTGTAGCCTGTTCTTTGTCTTTCATAAATGCGCCTGATCCATATTTCACATCCAGTACCAGTGCATCAATTCCCTCTGCGAGTTTTTTACTCATTATACTGCCGGCAATCAGTGGTATCGATTCTACCGTTCCCGTAACGTCCCGAAGTGCATAAATACGTTTATCTGCCGGGGCGATCTCTTCGGTTTGGCCAACAAGCACAAGATTCTGCTTTTTTAAAATCTCTTTATAGCGGTCGAGCGTTACATCAACCGTAAAGCCGGGAATCGACTCCAGTTTATCCAGTGTTCCGCCGGTATGGCCAAGTCCGCGGCCGGAAATCATTGGCACGGGAACTCCACATGCTGCAACAATGGGTGCTAAAATCAGCGATAGTTTATCACCAACTCCACCGGTTGAATGCTTATCCACTTTTTTGCCCGGTGTTTCGCTTAAATCCACCACTATTCCACTGTGCAGCATCGACTCAGTCAGCGCTGCCGCTTCAGTATCATTTAGCCCATTCAAAAACGCCGCCATCAGAAATGAGCTAATTTGATAATCGGGAATTTCATCATCCGTATAAGCACGAATCAAATATTGAATCTCTTCACTCGTTAGTTCTCTTCCATCACGCTTTTTACGAATGAGGGAAACAGTATTGAATTTTTTTTGGGTCATGGATTTACTTTTTTAAAATCTTTCTGCTTAATTTATGGGAGTGATAAAAAGATCATTCTCAATTTCGAAAGTTTATCAGCTCTAGTCCTAAATAAAAGGATTTTCTACATCAATTATTGGACTGGACGTAGTAGTTCAAAAAAGCAACATGCGTAGTTCATGAAAGTATTAGCGAATCGCCACCTCTACCATTTTGAGAAGTTTCTTCCGGAGAATGTTACGGTTGATTTTTTTGATCCTAACAAATTCCCGAAGCATGCTATCGATTATGATGCGATGTTCATCAACACAACAACTCCCATCACCCCAAAAACACTGCCAAAATCGGGAAAATTGCAGTTTATCGCCACGGGCTCATCCGGCGATGATCATGTTGATAAAGATCATCTTAAAGAATTGGAAATAACATTTCAAAATGCAGGCGGGTGTAATGCCCGGGCGGTTGCAGAATATGTAATTACCTCCCTTTTTATTTGGGCTGATAAAACCGGGAGATCGCTGCAGAGTTCGAGAGTTGGCATTGTTGGCTGTGGCCATGTGGGTGAAGCTCTCGCCGATATTTTAGAAACATTTTCAATTCCATTCGTCAACTATGACCCTCCCCGAGATCATCGGGATCCCGATTTTAACAGTGCCCATTTCGATGAATTGAAAGAGTGCAATATTCTGTCGTTCCACACACCATTAACAACAACCGGCAATTACCCAACCCACCACTTGCTGAACGACTCTTGGTTTTCAGGAAAAGATTTCGAGCTCGTTATCAATACTGCCCGCGGTGGAGTTACGGATGAAAACGTATTAATGAAAGAGATAAAGGCTGATCGACTTGCACATGTGGTGACCGATGTTTGGGAAAATGAGCCTGAGTTTAACCCGCTTTTTGCTGACAAATCACTTTTTGCAACCCCGCATATAGCCGGGTATTCCATTCAGGCGAAACAAAAAGCGAGCCAATTGATTACAGACGCTTTTTGCGACTATTTCAACCTTACCCCCCAAATTCAAGAAACTCCATCCCGAGAATTTATCGATCTTCAGGATGAATTTAGCACTATTTCGGACCTGCTCCTCAGAATTCACCCCATTCAAACTTACGACAGCGCACTCCGAAAAATCTTGGATAAACCAGCCGGGGAGAGAGGGCGAATTTTTAGCACATTACGTGCTACAATGCCCCTTCGTAATGAATATCGATTTTTAGAAATTCCCCAAAGGTATCTCGAACAGTTTCCGGATCTTAAAAAATTAGGCGTTCACGGAAAATAGCTCGAATGCATTTTGAGTTGTTTTCTCGGCAATCTCTTCAAGGGATAGATCCATCAACTCCGCTAAATTTTCTGCGGTATATCGCATAAATGCGGGTTCATTTCGCTTTCCCCGTTTTGGTGATGGCGACAGATATGGGGCATCCGTTTCCAAAATCAATTTATTGAGCGGCATCTCTGCTACCGCCTCACCCACCCCGGCGTTTTTGAACGTGGAAACGCCACCCACTCCAAGATAAAGGCCAAGATCGAGTGCTCGTTTTCCCTCATCCGCAGAGCCTGTAAAACAGTGCCAAACGCCGGTCAGTGATCCGTCCTGCTCCTCTTCAATAATATCGAGCAGGTCGTTCGTGCTCTTTCGATTATGCAGAACAATCGGTTTGCCAACTTCCTTGGCCACCTCGCAGTGCAGATGGAGGCTTTTTTTCTGTTCATCTACAAAATCTTTGCTCCAGTGGTAATCCAGCCCCGTTTCACCCACCGCTACAAAATCATCACGTTGGCAAAACTCCAGCAATTTATCACCATCCACAGGCAGATTCTCTTCCACACTGCAGGGGTGAATTCCGGCCATTTTGTAAAACGTAATATCCGGGTGCTGAAGATCATCCATTTTTGGGATGGATTTCCAGTCGATGGCCGGCAGGAAAATATGCCGTACATCAGCATCAACAGCCCGCTGCAGGACCTCCGTGATATCATCATTAAATTGTTCAACGTACAGGTGGCTATGGGTGTCTGCGAGTATCAAATGAGATTAATTTGAGTCAAAAATTTTCTTCGTACCAAAGGTACAAACTTTGATATCCAGTCGCCTTTCTCTCTGCCTATTATTTCCAGTCAATGATTTGCATTCTATTCCGAATAAAAATCTACAAGTCCCTCAATCACGCTCCCACCGATTTCCACTTTCTTAAACCCTGCGCTTGCAAAAACATTGTTTACTATCTCCCGGTTTGATGCAGCCACCGTTCCGGTACATACAATCGGCTCTTCGGGTTTCGAGTCCAACTGATGCAGTTGCGAATCTATAAACGATTGAATAGAATCTACCAGCAGTGATTCCACTTGTGCCGGAAATGAATCATTCAAAACCAGTCCCGCAATTTTTGCCAGCTCCCGGTTGGGATGCCTGCTTTGATAAATGCGCTCCATCCACTCCGAATAGCTCGCCTCCTGCAGTTTGTCGGAAATATACGCCTGAGTTTCATCATCAAACCGCCGCCTGAAATAGTTTCGTAATACACGCTTGCCGATATCTGCGGCACTACCCTCATCGCCAATTGCGTAACCCAGTGCCGCAGAGCGCTGCGTAATTTTCCCGTGTTGATATCGTCCGCAGATCGAGCCTGTACCAAATGCGGCAATAATACCATCACTTTTTTGAAGATGAGATTTTGCGCCCCCGGTCAGATCATCACTAATTTCTATCCAAACGGTATCAAATTCCTTTTTCAGTACACTTTTTATGCGCTCATTTACCGCATTGGAATGGCAACCCGCCCCAAAAAAATAGATATGATTGGGCGAAAACTTACCCACACTTTTTCTTATGATATCTGACATCTCATCATCAGACAGATATGCTGGATGCAGGCCGGCACTTTTTACAAAAATGGGTTTCCCATTCTCTACGTAGGCCCAGTCTGTTTTTGTAGCACCGCTATCGGCAATAAGAATCTTTCTCATCGTTCATCAAGGTATATAGAGTTACGGAAATTCACTGAAAAAGTGGTTGTCACTTTTGTACATTTCACAGGCCCAATATATTTGGCTGCGGTAATTTACGCCAACTGAATCAGCATAAAAAACTCCCTATGAGCAAAAGCTTAACGTATACAAATTACTTGAACATCGATAAACTCCTGGAACTGCAAGAACCGGTTTCGGATCCCGAAGAGCATGATGAGATGTTATTCATCATCATTCACCAAAGTTACGAGCTCTGGTTTAAGCAAATTCTGCATGAGTTCGATAAGCTCCGAAACAATCTCGAAGCCGGGCGGACTTGGGCGGCAGCCAAAACCATGCGGAGAATCCTTACCATTCTTAAAACCATGGTATCACAAATTGATATCCTTGAGACGATGACCCCACTCGAATTCAACAGCTTTCGGGGTTTTTTGCAGCAGGCGAGTGGCTTTCAATCCGTTCAATTCCGGGAGATGGAGATCATCTGCGGTATGCGTTCCAAGCATATCATTGAGGTACACAGCGAACAGCCCGAACTGCAGCAGCAGCTTATTGATCGAGAGAAAGAGAATACGCTATGGGAGAGTTTCTGTAAATTTTTACAGAATAAAGGGTACGATATTATCACCCCGGAGCGGGTAAATGAGGAGGGACTGGTTTATGAACCGTCCGAAGTTAACCAGGATGAGCTGGTGAAGGTGATGAAAAATGATCCTGAAGCGGCCATTCTTTGCGAACTTTTTGTTGATTACGATGAGGGACTACAAGAGTGGCGATATCGGCACGTTAAAATGGTGGAACGAACTATCGGCACAAAACGTGGAACAGGTGGATCGGATGGAGCAAAATATCTCCGCAAAACCTTAAACGATCCTATTTTCCCCGACCTTTGGGCGATTAGAACAAAATTTTAAGCAGATAATGAGCGGCTCAGAACTTACAGAGAAAAACTTTTTACGCATCTGTTTTATCAACTGGGCCCTTTCTGTGCCGCTGCTTCTCATATTTGCATGGCCATATTTCTTTCTGTGTGAGCTGTTTCATATCCCAAAAGTGATCTCCTTTTCAGGGGCAATCTTTTTTGCACTCCCGTTCATGCTAACCATTCTGCATGGACATGTAACCATGGCTGTCGGATCGGCACATAGAGTACACTATTACAATTGGCTGCAAAAATACCCCTTTTCGTATGGTATCCTGTTTCATCCTATTATCACCGGTACCCGATTTCGGCTTATCCTTTTTGCACTGAGTATAATTATTCTCGCGTTAGGGTTTATGGTGAATTAGTTTTGAGTCACTACACTATCAATCCGCTTAAAATAAGCGCCACTCCAAATGCCAGGAGTGTGGAAAGCAGTGTTCCAATCAGCACATATTCTGCAAACGTACGATCTTTAAAATCCTGATAGCGCACTACCCCTTTTGCCGTTAGGATAAACCCTACCGCGGTAAATTGTCCCGCAATGGTAAAGATAAAAATGAAGATCCGCTCCAGCATTCCAATAATCCGCCCGGTATTATATTCCTGATCAGTGACGGTTTCATCTACTTCTCCAATCGATGCCAGGTTTAGTTTTTTCATCAAATATCTCAAAACAATATTCATTTCGTTCATCACCAACAGCAGGCCAAATAGCAGAACCTGGAATGACAGGATTTCTTCCGTTATCCATTCAAAATCTGTGACAATACCGATGAAAAATCGGTTCACTCCTGCACCTAAAAGAGGACTAAAAATTAACCCGATAACAAAACCATGAATTGCTAAACTGATTAACCTATTTCGATAAATCTGTTCAGGCTTTTTCTCCAAGTAAATCATCAGGATGGGATATAAAACCAGGTAAGCCAAAAGAATGAACCATGCAGAGTTCATTTCTAAAAACAGAAGGGAAAGAACCGGTATTGCCGACATTTTGAAGATCGATCCGGCAGTAACTCCCCGGTCTTTGAACGTGAGGCTAAGCCGGGAAATCAAAATCAGGTTTATCGTTAGAAAAAACAGGATCAGATTCAGGCTCATGTTGTTTTCCTCTTATCTGATTCAATATTTAAAAGCTTTTTTATGCTCTCTTTTAATTGAATCACGAGGGACAACTCACCATCCTCCCGGTTTTTGTAGACAGCCGTTTCGGAGATTTGCAGCTGTTTGGCGATCTCTTTTACCGGTATCCCTTCGTTGAGCATGATCAAAATTTGAAAGCGGATCTTCTTCCAGCTCTTCATCTCTTTTGAGAGCAGCCGTAATGAGCTGTTCATAAGATTCAACACAGCCTGTTTTTCTATATCATTTTGCACCTCTTCGATACCGACACTGAATAACCGGTTTGATTTTTTCATCTCCTCAATATTGTCGCGGGCGATATAAAAAGCGGGGCCATCCATGCCTATCGCTTGCTCTTTATTGATTGGA